>NZ_JAZTZI010000121.1:0-5701 GCF_045637405.1 Anaerovibrio sp. | reverse complement strand
ACAGCCATCCACACTGCCGGCGGCCACAATGGCCTTAATGAGCTTCTTTTCCATTTCCTTGTCTGAAAGGAGATTTTTGCCATGCTTACGACTGAGAAGGGCACATATACCCCAGCCCCACCAGTTGGATACCCCTGATACCAATGGTATTTGGGCGCACTCCGAGGCACAGATTTCCACTCCGTGTGGCACCTTGGACTCAATAACATCCCTAAGGGCACCCATACCGATTTCATTGCCCCCATCACCAATGGATATGGTAATCACTCCCCGTTTTTTTGCCTCGTCAATTATGCAGGAGCAATCTGTCAGCATATCATCTATTATTTTGCCACCCATATTATGATAATGCCCATCCTTGGCCTTCCCCGGCCTCTCCAGAGTAATGAGATGAGTTGGCCTGAATTTGTTCAGCACACGAATAATAAAGGCTTCTGTTTCCTCATAGGGAATAAGTGTAGGACGGGTTTTACAGCCAATGGTTTTAAGGGCAGCCTCAAAGGGTCTGTACCCCTGACTATCCGTCATAGGCATAACAGATATCCCCAGCTTCTCCAATGCCAAAGCAATATTAGCCGTTCCCAGAGGGCCATCCGTTTCCCCTATCCATTTATTTTCACCCAGACGGGTAGGAAAGCCTGTCAAAAGAATAACCCTTTCCATACTGTCCAGGGCCTTATCCAATTCCTTTACGGGATTTGGTGGCATGGTGGGAATTAAGCCACGATCTCCCGGGTCCTCCTTCATTATACTGTCCAGCTTCTCATAAAAAGTCATGATACTCACTCCTTACAACGGCCTTGCACACTAGTTATTTCATCTTTTTATTCTCCAAAAAATCATTTATTTCACTATTTAACTTGTTGGTAATAAACATACATCCCGGAGCATGGGTGATTACCAGAGGCAGCTTGGCGTGTTCGATCACGGCCTGAGGAGTTACCCCACAAGCCCAAAATACAGGAATTTCCCCTGGCTTAAAGCTCACCGGGTCGCCATAATCAGGCTTCAATACATCCTTTATTCCCAGCTTTTCCGGGTGACCTATATTAACCGGTGCACCATGGACATTAGGAAAGCGGCCGGTAATGGCATCGGCTATCATAGCATTTTGCGCCGTCATTGGCCGCATGCTCACCACCAGCTCACCCTCAAAGATTCCCGCTGGCTCGCACATAGTGGTGGTCTTAAACATTGGCACATTACATCCCATGGATATATGGCGGATATCTATATTGGCCTCCATCAATGCTTCCTCAAAGGAAAAGCTGCAGCCGATGAGAAATACCACAAAATCATCCTGCCAATATGGGGTTGCATCCGTTACTTCCTTGGTTAATACCCCATTTTCAAAAATTCGGTATTTGGGTATATCCGTGAGAATATTGGCTCCCTCTCCCATATCCTTCACAAATTTGCTGCCGTGAATCACTTCCAGCAACGGACATGGCTTGGGATTCTTTCTGGCAAATTCTTCAAAATCCCCGGCATATTTCTCTGGCAGGATTACCAGATTTGCCTGGGCATAGCCATTGGCCATGCCTGAGGTCTGCCCGGTTATTTCCCCATTTCTTATTTTTATCCATAAGTCCTCAGGACGCATATCTCCATATTCCGACACCGTAATCGCCTCCCTTTTTACTTTCACTATTGCCTTATCACTTTATTTCTTCCACGGACACCTGGAAAAGCTGTCCGTCAATTTTCAAATTGTAATTTCTAACCCCCAGTCTTCTGTCCGGCCATTCCTCGTTTGCTTCTTTATCCATAAGGGCAATCTGCTCTTTTAGTGCCTGCCGGAATTTTATGTAAATATCCTGAGCTTCTTCCACAGATATTACTTTAAAGGTTATTTTACTACCAGGAGAACATTGGGCCAAAAGGGGCAAATCCGCTGAAATAACCGTGGCAATCTTCGGGTACCCTCCAGTGGTCTGATGGTCCGCCATCATAATAATGGGCAGGCCATTCGGCGGAACCTGAATGGAGCCAAACACTATGCCGTCAGTAATCATATCCCGTTGGGTAGCCCGCTGAATAACCTCTCCCTCCAGACGATAGCCCATGCGATCAGATTCATTGGAGATAGTATAAACAGCACCGTCAAGGGACTTTACCGCCTCCGAGGTGAAGTAATCATCCTGAGGCCCCAGCACAATGCGTATTTCATGACTGTCACCATGATTATTTTCATGCCACAGGTGGTGATGGCTCATAAACTCATGGTCCGTATGACGTATATGGTAGTTCCCTGAAATAATGGACTTTGCCAATTCAGAGGGCACACCGGTATTCAATACTTCTCCATTATATAGCTTACTGCCTTCTGCACCGCCTATTCCCAGCTTTAAATTGGTGGAATGGCTTCCCAGCACCAGCGGAACATCGATGCCCCCGTCTATGGCTATATAAGCTCTGGTCCCTTCATCCATTGAGGCAACCTTTAGATGCTGCCCCTTATGAAGAATCAAGGATTCATAGGCATGAACAGGCTTATTATCTACCAAAACCTTTGGCTCACCCCCGGTTACGGCCACCAATACATCCTCACTGGCCTCCAGCTCCGGGCCCAAATAGGTACATTCCAGCAAAGCGGCATCATCCTCATTGCCCACCAAGGCATTGGCTATGCTGGCAGAATATCTGTCCATATCCCCGGACACCTGCATACCGCTTGCCTGATAGCCTGTTCTTCCCTTATCCTGTATTGTGGTCATAAGACCACTATTAATTACCTTTATGCTCATTTTCCATCGCCCTAAATTCTTCTTTGGTAATCGGCTTAAATTTAATGTACTGCCCAGCCTTTAGCAGTACCGGATCCTCCCGCTCCACATCATACAGCTTTAATGGGGTGCGGCCGATAATTTGCCAACCGCCGGGAGATTCCACAGAATAGATACCCGTCTGTTCCCCGGCTATGCCTACACTGCCTGCCTCAATTTTTAAACGGGGACTCTTTTTACGTGGTGTGGCTATAGCCTTGTTCATGCCCCCAAGATAGGGAAAGCCAGCCACAAACCCCAGCATATAAATGGGATATTCCGGCTCAGAATGGAGCTTTATAACCTCATCCTCGCTAATATTATGGACTCTGGCAACCTCTCCCAGATCAGGGCCATATTCACCGCCATAGGCCACTGGAATTTCCACCACCTGTTTAGGTGGCATTTCCACATTGTCCAGCTGATTCACCAGAATATTGAGTTGATCCCGTAACTGTCCATAGCGGAGCTCCATAGGGTCATATTGAATTAGCAAGGAGCAATAGGTGGGTATCATTTCCACAATTCCACTGATAGGCTCCCGCTCCAGCACCATTTTCAAAGCCATAACCTTATGATTTATTTCCAGACTGATTTCCTGCCCAAACTCCACAGATACAGCGCAGTCACCTACAGTCAGAATTCTAATATCTTCCATTATTTCAGGCTCCTAACCTCTATTCCTGCATTTTCCAGTGCTTTGCGGATATTTTGTACCAACTCAATAGCCTTTTCATTATCTCCATGAACGCAAATGCTGTCTGCCTTTATACTGATTTCCTTACCATTTATGGAGATAACCTTCCCCTCTCTGGCCATCTTTACAGCTCTTTCCATGGCCACCTGTGGGTCATGAATCACAGCTCCGGGAAGTTTTCTGTTTACGAGGGAACCATCATCATTGTAGGCCCTATCAGCAAAAACCTCGCTGGCCACTTCGAGACCGCACTTTTTCGCTGCCTCCAGCATAACAGAGCCAGCCAGCCCCATAAATATAATGCTCCTGTCAACAGAAGCAATAGCCTCACAGATACCAGTGGCAAGGGCTTCATCTTTAGCCGCCATGTTATATAGGGCCCCGTGGGGTTTAACGTGCTGAAGCTCCATTCCATGCCCCTTGGCAAAGGCCATAAGAGCCCCCAGCTGATATTTTACATAGGCACCGGCCTCAATAGGAGTCACGGTCATAGGACGACGGCCAAAGCCCATCAAATCCGGAAAACCGGGATGAGCCCCTACAGCAACTCCGTACTGCTTTGCCAACGCCACGGTCTTATCCATTATCAGAGGGTCACCGGCATGCCAGCCACAGGCCACATTTACTGAAGTTACATGGGGTATGACCGCCTCATCCATGCCCATGGTGTAGGCCCCAAAGCTCTCTCCCAGATCACAATTCAAATCCACACAGCTCATTTTTTCCTCCACAATTGAAAACATAATATCTCTAAATAAAACCAGGGCCCACATCTAAAGAAAAGACGCAGGCCCCTTAGTGTGTTGAGCCTCATCGCTCACATATACACTTATCGGTTCATTTATTCAATGCAGTACAGCCAGTATAAGCCAAATACTCCCGTATCAGCTCATCCTTAAGACGGTTTCTGGTCTTGGAATCCTTATTGCCAGCAGGCTTGCCATCCACAGTATCCGCAAACAGCAGGAAGTTTGAGGAAGAAGTTATAAATATTTCATCCGCATCCATCAACTCCTCCAGGGTATATTCCCGCTCATAAACAGGAATCCCCAGGCGATAGCAGGCCTGAATCATATGGGTCTTGGCGATGCCCCGCAGGATATACTGGTCATTTGGATGGGAAATAACTGCCCCATTTTTGAGAATGGATACATTGCTGTGGGCACACTCAGTAACAATGCCCTTGCGATGAAGAATTGTCTCCTGGACACCCTTATCATGCCCCTCCTGGGAATATAAAACCGCCGGCAACAGATTCAGTGTCTTGGCATTACCGTATTCAAAGCGCAAATCCTCATGGGTATGCACCTTTATTGGATTTTCCATATCACCAATCTTTGATGGACGAATGTAAACCCACAATTTCCCCACCATATCCTTGGCATAAACATGGTCTCTGGCAGCTAAACCTCTTGTTACCTGCCAATAAACGAAATGGGTATGTCCCTCCACCTGCTTGGTCAAGTCACAAAGCAGCTTGTGCAGCTCCTCCTTTTCCATAGGGATCTTAATATCCATGATATTTGCACTGCTATAAAATCTATCCAGATGATCCTCCAATAAATATGGAACATGATTACCAGCGGGAGTAGCCTCATATACACCATCACCAAAGAAATGAGACCGATCATTAAAAGGTATCATCACTTCATCAGGGGTACCTAACTGTCCGTCATAATAAGCTAATTCTTTAAACATAAAATCACCCCAACAATAAAAAAAGAAAACAAACACATTTATATAGCTACATTTTATCATTTACGCTATTGAATTGCCAGACTTTTCCGAAATTTCCAGCCCTTAATTTTGTCTACATCATGGGAGCTTAGCAAAATGGACATTTGCTGTGTTTCATTCAAGGTATATAAAATATCCATCAGAAGATTACAAAAGACGAAGCCGAAGCGTACATGGCCGAGCTGGCCGATTTGGAACTGGACAGTGAAGGCTTACAGAATATAGCTGCCGGAGGCTGCTATCAAGACTGCAACCCTCACTGCCACCATTGTCCGTATGATCTTTAAAAATCCATATAGCATACAAATGGATGACTACTTAACATAGTTAACCGATTAAAGGGGCTGCCGCCTGATGAAAATCATCATGAACTGCTCCCCGTCAAGAGGACAATAAAATAATATAAAATTTCTTTGGTCGGCAGATTCGTCTGTCGACCTTTTTATGCGGCTAAATACAAGGTGTGTTTCTCTATCGGCGTCAAGATACCAAGATTACGTTG
>NZ_JAZTZI010000120.1:0-7643 GCF_045637405.1 Anaerovibrio sp. | reverse complement strand
TTCTTTTTTATTTTTATTGTAAAAAGGTATTATTATGTTCAATTTAGAGATTTTCATAAACAAATATGTTACCAAGCGGGATAAAAGTATGTTTCTTGTTGATATTGAAGAAAACAAGGAACAGTTAAGTAAAAAGATTGCCGGAAAGACCATTTTGGTCATAGGCGGAGCTGGTTCTATTGGATCATCATTTATAAAGGCTATACTTCCCTTTAAGCCGCAGACTTTAGTTGTAGTGGATATAAATGAAAACGGTTTGGCAGAGTTGACCCGTGACCTGCGCTCCTCCACTGGGATGTATGTACCGGAAGATTATGTACCGTACCCCATGAATTTTGCTTCATTGGTTTTTGAAAAAATGTTTAGGAGCCGTGGAGGCTTTGATATTGTAGCTAATTTTTCCGCACATAAGCATGTCCGCTCCGAAAAGGATATTTATTCTGTGGAAGCTCTTTTAAAGAACAATGTGTTGCAAGCTAAGAAACTTCTTGATTTATTGGCAGAAATTCCCCCAGAGGAATATTTCTGTGTGTCTACTGATAAGGCGGCTAATCCAGTAAATATTATGGGGGCCAGCAAGCGTATCATGGAAGATGTAATTTTTTTATATTCCGAAAAATTCCCAGTAAAGACTGCACGCTTTGCTAATGTGGCCTTCTCCAATGGATCACTTCCTGCGGGATTTATTGCCAGATTGCAAAAGCTTCAGCCTATAAGTGCCCCATCTGATGTAAAGCGTTATTTCGTTTCACCGGAGGAAAGCGGGCAGATTTGTATGCTTTCCTGTATGCTGGGTAATAATCGAGAAATCTTTTTTCCACGTCTGGAAGAAGCCCAGATGATGACCTTTGATAAGATTGCAACTGCATTCTTGGAAGAACATGGCTATGAAGTACTGGAATGTGCCAGCGATGAGGAAGCCATTGATAAAGCTGTTGAATTAAGAAATGGCAGTCACAAATACCCGGTGCACTACTCCAGCTCCAATACCTCCGGCGAAAAGGCCTATGAGGAATTTTATACAGAAACTGAGAAAGTGGATATGAATCGGCTGAAATCGTTGGGTGTGGTAACTGGCAAGGAAATACCAGACAAAGCTAAAGTAAATGCATTGTTTGATAAATTGATAGCCGTATTTGCCAAGGACAACACCACCAAAGAAGAAGTGGTTGCCATTATGGCGGAGTACTTGTCGAATTTTAAGCATATTGAAACTGGGAAATCACTGGACAGTAAGATGTAACCTCATCCGTCTGGTTGCCTGGCACCGACGGCGAAGCCTAGTACCCGTAGGGTGCTTCACCGGAGGGGAAGGCAAAAACGAACTAGGAGATGTAACCGTGGGCAGATTTATACCTTTATCTATACCAAATTTTGAAGGCAATGAGCGAAAATACGTGGATGATGCCATCGACCAGGGATGGGTTTCCACTGGCGGTGCCTATATTACCAAGCTTGAGGAAAAGCTGGCAGATTTTTTACATACAGATAATGTGGCGGCCTGTCAGAGTGGTACAGCTGCGTTGCATCTTTCTATGGTGGAAGCTGGTGTACGGCCAGGTGACGTGGTGCTGGTTCCACCACTTACCTTTATTGCGGCAGTAAATCCAGTAAAATATCAATTTGCTACTCCAGTATTTATCGACTGCGATGACAGCTTTTGTATGGATCCAATAAAATTGCAGGCGTTTTGTGAAACTGAGTGCAGCTTTGATGGATCTCAGCTTCGCTATAATAATCAGGTCGTTAAGGCTATAGTTGTTGTGCACGTCTTTGGCAACATGGCAGATATGGTTGCCATTATGGCTATTGCCAAAAAGTACAATCTCAAGGTAATTGAGGATGCTACTGAGGCATTGGGTAGTAAGTACAGTGATGGTCCCCTTATCGGTAAATATGCCGGTACCATAGGTGATTTTGGCTGTTATTCCTTCAATGGAAATAAGATTATTACCACCGGTGGTGGTGGCGCTGTTACTGCCAACAATATAAAGGTTGTCGATCATATCAGATATTTGTCTACCCAGGCAAAGGATGATGTTCATTATTATATCCATAATGAAGTGGGCTATAACTACCGTATGACCAATCTTCAGGCTGCCTTGGGGGTGGCACAGATGGAAGAATTGCCAGAATTTATCCGCCGCAAGCAGGCCAATTACCAGTTTTATTGTGAGCTGTTTGATGGTTTTGCACTGGGCAAGATGATAGTCTTCCGTAAAGATATATACTCTAATATGTGGTTCTATTCATTGGAAATCAATCGTGATAAGGTTAAGGCCACCATGCGTGAAATTATAACTGCATTGGAAGAGCGTGGTGTTCAGACCCGTGCTATCTGGGGATTAATCAATGAGCAGATGCCATATAAGAATGAGGCTACTTATAAACTGGAAAAGGCACCATATTATGCAGAGAGAATTTTGAATCTTCCTTCAAGTACCCAGATAAGTAAGGTAGAAATAGAGTACGTGGCTGAGCAGGTAAAGAAAGTTTTGGGGGAGTTTGCTCATGGATAAGGAACGAATAAAGGAATTTGTGAGCACATTGCCACTGACCGTGGTGGAAGCCATGGCAAAGATAGATGGACATGCTTTTGATGCCGGTCTTATATTCATTGTTGACGATTCCCATTCTCTAATAGGTTGCATTACTGATGGTGATATTCGCCGTTGGATTTTAAAAGGGGGCGGGTTAAGTGACACAGCAGAAGCTGTGATGTTTAAAAATCCTGTTAGCTTGTTGGTGCGCGAGAAAGCCATGGCTAAGTCTGTAATGACGGAAAAATCTATTACAGCGGTACCTATCTTGGATGATAACAAAAAAATCATTGATATTGTGCTGCTCAAGGATATAAGCAGTATAACCCAAAAGGCTAAACAACTTAGGGAAGTTTCGGTGGTTATAATGGCCGGTGGCAAGGGAACAAGACTTTACCCATATACCAAGATTTTGCCCAAGCCGTTGATTCCAATAGGTGATACCCCGATAGTAGAACGGATAATTGACTGTTACGTAGATTATGGGATTGAAGAGTTTTATATGACAGTAAATTATAAAAAAGGAATGTTAAAATCATATTTTAATGATTTAAAAGCAACTTACAAGGTAAATTTTGTGGAAGAAAACAAGCCCCTTGGTACAGGTGGAAGTATAAAGCTTATTGAAAAAAAGTTTGATAAACCATTATTCGTCACTAATTGTGATGCATTGATTCGTGCCGACTATGCTGATATTTATAACCATCATATAAAGTGTGGCAATGACATTACTATGGTATCAGCACTAAAAAATATTACGGTTCCTTATGGCGTTGTTAATTCTGGTGAAAACGGTGAGTTGCTGTCCATGGAGGAAAAGCCGACTCTTTCCTATTTCATAAATACTGGCATGTATGTTATAAATCCTGCGACTATTGCTTTGATACCAGATGATACCATGTTCCACATGACTCATTTAGTAGAAAAAGTCATGAAAAGTGGTGGTAAGGTTGGTACTTATCCAATAAGTGAGGATTCCTTTTTGGATATGGGCGAGTTTGAGGAAATGAAGCGGATGGAGCAGAAATTAAATATAATTTCTGATAAATGATGATGAATGATATTGTGTTGGTAGGCTTTGGGGGTCATGCCAAAAGTGTGGCTGACTGTATTGAGCGTGAAGGAAAATATCATATTGTTGGATATACTGATATGCGGGAAGCAGATTCACGGTATTCATATTTGGGCACAGATGACGAGCTTCATACTATTTTTGGCGGTGGCGTCAAAAATGCAGCGATTGGTATTGGTTATATGGGAAAAGGTGCTGTCAGACAGCACCTTTATGCTACATTAAAACAAATAGGTTTTTATTTACCAGTTATAACTGATCCATCAGCTATTGTATCCAACACTGCCGTTGTAGGTGAAGGCACTTTTATTGGCAAATGTGCAGTAATAAATGCTGAGGCCAGTATCGGCAAGATGGCTATTATCAACACTAAGGCATTGATTGAGCACGAGTGTGTTGTTGATGATTTTTCTCACGTAGCTGTGGGAGCTGTGTTGTGTGGACAAGTCAAGGTTGGTGAAGGGGCCTTTATAGGAGCTAATTCTACAGTGATACAATGCCGCCAGATTGAGAGTAATGCCATCGTTCCAGCGGGAGCTACTATTAGATAAGGACGATTTTTATGGAAAAAGTATGTATTATCGCCGAAGCAGGCGTGAATCATAATGGTGATATAATCATTGCGAAAAAGATGGTGGATGTTGCAAAAAAAGCTGGTGTGGACTATATAAAATTTCAGACATTTGTGCCGGAGAAGTTAGTTTCACGTTATGCGGAAAAGGCAGAGTATCAGAAGGAAACAACTGATGCGACTGAGTCACAGCTGGATATGCTAAGAAAATTGTCATTATCTGAGGATGAATTTGTATCTTTGAGAAATTATTGTGATGAAGTGGGTATCGGCTTCATATCAACCCCTTTTGATTTGGAAAGCATTGATTTTCTGGAAAAAATGGATATGGATTTTTGGAAAATTCCATCCGGGGAAATTACCAATTTGCCATATCTTGAAAAAATCGCCGGGACTGGGCGAAAGGTTATATTATCTACTGGCATGAGCGATATTCAGGAGATAGAAGATGCTGTCAAGGTGCTGGAGAATAACGGTGTACCGGAAATAGTCCTGCTGCACTGCAATACCCAGTATCCTACTCCATTCGAGGATGTAAATTTATCCGCAATGGAAACCATAGCTAGGGAGACAAACAAAGAAGTTGGCTATTCTGACCATACCAAGGGCATTGAAGCTCCTATCGCCGCGGTGGCCATGGGTGCAACTGTTATCGAGAAGCATTTTACCCTGGATAAAAATATGGAGGGGCCTGATCATAAGGCCAGCATTGAGCCAGATGAGCTTACGCAGATGGTAAGGGCTATCCGCCATATAGAAAAAGCTATCGGAAATGGTATAAAAGAGCCGACAGCTTCTGAGATTAGCAATAAGTCCATTGCCAGAAAAAGTATTGTGGCGGCTTGTAAGATTGCCAAAGGTGACATTTTTTCTGAGAAAAATATCACCACCAAACGCCCCGGAAATGGTATTTCTCCAATGAAGTGGTATGAGGTTATTGGTAAAACCGCTACAAGGGATTTTATCGAAGATGAGTTGATTGAGATATGAAAAAAATAGCTGTAGTAACAGCAACAAGAGCTGAATATGGGCTGTTGTCACCGGTTATAAGGAGATTACGGGCTATTGAGAGCGAATTATTTAAGGCTGATTTGATTGTGACCGGAACACATCTTAGTGAGCAATATGGTATGACTATCAGCGAAATAGATGACCGAATAGACCATAAGATTCACATATCAGTGAAGTCATCCTCTGAAGCAGATATTTCTGCCAATCAGGCTGAAGCTTTGGTTAAGTTTACGGATCTGTTTTTGGCAGAAAAATATGATGGCATTGTTTTGCTGGGGGACCGTTATGAAATGCTGTCTGTGGCTATTGCAGCAGGTAATACCCATACCCCTATATTCCACCTATGTGGCGGTGATACCACTGAGGGAGCCTTGGATGAATGGATTAGGCACTCCATAACGAAAATGAGTTATCTTCATTTCGTTACTAATGAAGATAGCAGAAAGAGAGTTATTCAACTAGGTGAGAATCCAACTCGTGTTTTCAACTATGGCTCTACCAGTATTGATAACATAATACATGTTGCTGATATTTCAAAGGCCGAAGCATTGCAAAGTATTGGTTTGGAGGATTGCAAATATGCTCTTTGCACATATAATCCGGTAACAATGGAAGATGAAAGTGTTGATAATCAGATAAAAGAATTTCTTGCTGCAATTAAGTCCTTTCCAGACTTACAGTTTATTGTGACAAAATCCAATGCCGACCAGGGAGGCGCAAGAATAAATGAGCTATTGGATGAAGCAGAAAAGGAGGTTGATAATCTTCATGTGTTTACTTCCCTAGGGGTGAGACGGTATCTCTCGTTGATGAAATATGCCGAGTTTGTTCTTGGCAATTCCTCCAGTGGGATAATTGAAACACCGTCCTTCCATGTTCCAACAGTGAATATTGGGGATAGACAGCGAGGCCGTTTACAGTCTGAAAGTATAATAAACTGTGGTGAAGATACTGACCATATTATTGTAGCGATAAATCAAGCAATGACTGCTGACTTTAAAACAGTATGTGATTCCGTCGTCAGTCCATACGGCGATGGTCATGCGGCTGAAAAAATAGCCAAGAAAATTTATGAGGTAGTTAGCGAAGAAAGGATTGATTTGAAAAAGAAATTTTATATAATCAAGGTGGCACATAACAGAATAAAAAGTTAAAAAAGCTGTAGCAGAATCCTCACTCTTGCAAATACTGAGGCATAATGGTATAGTGTTGAGTGGTTTTCAAAGGAATTTTTTTATGAAAGAGGATATATAATAATTTTTTACATCAGTAAGGGAGACAGAAAATGAGATACTGTAAAAAATGTACTATGCCGGATACCAGACCGGGAATAACTTTTGATGAGAATGGAGTATGCTGTGCATGTAATCACTATGAGAACAGGAAAAATATAGATTGGGATAAGCGATGGAAGGAGTTTGAGGCTCTTTGCGATAAGTACAGAGGTTGTAATGGCCCAGGGAATTATGACTGTGCTATAGCGGTTTCCGGAGGTAAGGACAGCCATTTTCAGGTGCATATCATGAAAGAGGTTATGCACATGAATCCTGTTCTGTTTTCAGTTGAGGACAATTTCCCTATGACTGAGGCGGGGAAACATAATATTAAAAATATCAGTGAAACCTTTGGCTGCCCAATTATCAGTTATAAGCCTAATATTCGTGCTCAGAAAATCATTATGCGTGCCATGTTTGAAAAATATGGTAAACCAACATGGTATATCGACAGGTATATTTATACGTATCCACTTCATATGGCCTTAAAATTTAACACTATGCTATTGGTATATGGTGAGAATGTTTCCTACGAGTATGGCGGTATAGATGACGAGGAAAGTTATTCAGCCAGAAGTCAGGTCGAAAATGGTGCAGCCAGCGGGGTGAGTGAAGAAGAATTACTGAGTTTGGGCCTCGAAAAAAGTGATTTGGCAATGCTTGATGCACCAAAACCGGAGGATTTGCAGAGACTTGACCCAATTTACTTGAGTTATTTCCTGCCGTGGAATAGTGTGAAGAATTATGAATTTGCGAAGTCAAGAGGCTTTAAGGATTTAACCCATGAATGGAATCGGACTCATCATGCAGAGAATTTTGATCAGGTGGATTCCAGAGCGTATCTAGTTCATTCATGGCTGAAATACCCAAAATTCGGTCATGCTTTTACTACAGATTACACTGCCAGATTTATCAGATATGGCTTAATGACTCGGGATGAGGCAATTAGGATAATCAAGGAAAAAGACCATGCTCTTGATCCGAAATGTGTGGATGATTTCTGTGATTTTTGCGGGTATACACATACTGAATTTTGGGCTATTATTGACAAGATGTATAACAGGGAATTGTTCAAAAAGGATGAATTTGGCAGATGGGTGCTGAAGGAAGCCATATATGATGAGTGAATGAACAACTGATTTGCAGAATTAAGCAGCCTTCGGGCTGCTTTTTTT
>NZ_JAZTZI010000119.1:0-8239 GCF_045637405.1 Anaerovibrio sp. | reverse complement strand
GTTAAGCACATAAACGCCGAAAGTACTTGGCTGGAGACGGCCTGGGAGGATAGGAAGTTGCCGGTTAGAAAAGAGCTGTTTCTGATGAGATGGCTCTTTTTTATTGTTTATCCAGGCCGCCTCGGCGTTTATGTGCGTAGAAGGTTAAAAACGCCGGCGGTCAACGTCAGCTGCTCAACTACGCTTCGCAGGACGTTTTCGCATGGGACGTATTAACCAATCGGCTTATGCCTCTTGGATACGTCTCCAAAAGTACTTGGTTGGGGGGCAATATGCCGGTGGCATATTGCCCGGAAATAGTTCGACTGTATATCGAACTATTTCCGCGGTCGGCCAGCTTAGATAGGAAGTTGCCGGTTACATTGTAAAGAGTCATTTCTGAGTGAAGTGACTCTTTTTTATTGCCTGGAGAAGTATTTATTAAAGAAAAAATAGCTGGACTCAGTAGGGGGAATGAATTATAATAATGATAACAATTATTATTTCCATAAAGCCACCAGATATTTAAATATCTTTAATATTGAATGTAAACTAACAAGAGTGTTATAATTGCAGTGAAGTTATACTTCAGTGTTATATGTTGAAGGAGGAAGTATTAATGTTTCAGAAAACAGATTTTTGGATTGGTTTAGCAGTAGGTGCAGTTGCAGGCATTTTTGGCTATCGTTTTATGCAGGAGCGTGAACAGCAGATGGCAGCTATGCAGCAGTCTATGCTTCCAGCAGGCCAGGTTCCTTTAGCTGAGCTCCAGCGTCAGAAGGAAGAGCTTGAGGACATGATTGCAGCTCAGGAAGCAGCTCAGGCTGAGTAATTGTTCATTTTGATTGAGGTTGCTTTGGAATATCTGGAGCAGCCTCTTTCTTCTTATTAAAGATATTTAACATAGACTCGTTTTACTGTAGGAGTGAAGCAGTATGGATAAAAAGAGTTTTAAAGATAAAATTAAGGATATGCCGTTGTCTTTGCCAATGGGAGTAGCAGCCATCGGGACTGCAGCTTCAATATGGTTTGCCAATAAAAGGGTACATGCTCTCTGTGGCATGATATGGCTGGGAGTATCTGCAGTACATACTTGGCAGCATTGCAAAAAAGTAAGACAAGATGCGGCAAAGGTGGTAAATAAAATGGGATTAATGGATGTTTTAAATCTTCCAAAGAGTAAATTGGATTTGTTTGTACGCTCAGTGGAAGTGTCTTCGTATATACCGGGACGTGTGCGCTTGTATAGTAAAGCTCTTATTGGCGATAAGGCAAAGTGCCAGCAGGTCCTGGATTATCTGCATGGGGTTGGGGAATTGGATGACGTGAAGGTAAACGAAGTCACCGGTTCTATTTTGATTATATATACCCCTCAGATATTGCGAGCCAATAAAGAATTAGTTAGGGTGGAGGAATACATCAAAACCCATGTGAGGAGGTAACATAATGTCATTTATGTCTGGAATTATGATGGGGGCTGCCATCGGGCGTAATATCCATGAAATAATTGGCGGTAAAAAGCGTTGGAGGAGCAAGGCAAATGGCATGGCAATGGGCAAAATAAGCAAAGGTGGTTGCTGTTGCAAAGGTCATGCCAAAGAAGCGGAGTTTGCCTTAGTAAGTAAATTGCCAGGGCGTCGCCGTTATCGGATACAAGCTTTGGTAAATAATGCTGCTTTAGGTGCTCTCATGGAAAAGAAGCTTAAAGAGAACAAAAAGATTTCCAAGGTAGAAATCAATTATCTCACAGGCAGTCTTCTGATCATCCATAAAGAAGATGATAAGGCTGTGGATTCTCTGATGATGCATATCAAATCCATGATTCCAGTAAAAAAGGGGAAGGCACCTGTCATTTATGCCACCAATTGGTATAACACCACAGATTCCCTTAATAATCGTGTACGATGCCTGACCGGTGGCTGGTTTGACTTGTCCACTCTGCTGTCAGTAATATTTTTGATTCGTGGTATTCGTAAGATGTTGCTATTAGGTCAGCGACCATCTGGTCCTACCATGGTATGGTGGGCTCTTCATATGATGAAGGGGTGGAAGTTTTAATGGCTTTTAAATGTTATAGTATAAAATTGGGAGCCCGATTGTCCCAGCCTGACAGCAGAATGCTCTGCGTTCGCCTTAGGGCTTTATCGGGAATAGTTTCTGCCGTTGTGTCCGGCACAGAGCTAAAAATATGGTACTATGGTATATTTCCTTCTTCTAAGGTTAATTTGCTGGTGGCCAGAGTTATGAAATCCTACAAAAAAAAGGGTGAAGAACCAGAAATGGCGGATTATCGCCGTGAGGCCCTTTTATCTTTAGGTAGCTTTGTTGCTATGCAGCTTCTCAAAAAGGCTTCACCTGGGGCGTTTGCCAGCGTAAAGCTATTACGTAGTGCCTTAATTTTGTATATTGCCCGTAATTTTATAAAAAATGGTGTTACGGGACTGGTAAGGGATAACAGACCAAATGCGGATACCCTAACAGCTACAGCGGTGGTGGCGTCAGTATTAGCTGGTAAGCCTGAATCCAGTCTTAGTTTGCTGGCTCTTTCCAATGGTGCGGAAATGCTTACAAGCTATGCGGCTGAAAAGGCCCGTGGTCATATTTCCGGATTGCTGAATTTGAACCAGCCTTATGTATGGCTGGTGGATAATGGTATTGAGCGCAAGGTGCCCGTAAAGGAAATTAAGGCCGGAGATATTATTGCAGCTCATACTGGTGAAAAGATCTGCATTGATGGACAGGTGCTGTCGGGAACCGCGGCCATTAATCAGGCCTCTATTACTGGAGAATCTGCCCCTGCAATGAAGAAAAAGGGATTGCCAGTGTACGCAGGCAGTGTGGTGGAAGCCGGTGAGGTCGTTATCAAGGTAGAAAAGGTGGGGGATGATACTTCCCTTGCCCATGTAGTACACCTGGTGGAAGAGGCTCAGACCAGAAGGGCTCCAGTGCAGAATTTTGCTGATACCATGGCAAACCTTTTGGTGCCAATTTCCTTCCTGGGGGCGGCTATTGTTTATGGTGCCACCAGAGATTGGCAAAGAGTGTTGAACCTTCTCTTTATTGACTTTTCCTGCGGTCTCAAGCTGTCTACGGCTACAGCAATTTCCGCGGCTATCGGCGCAGCAGCCAAAAAGGGCATATTGGTAAAGGGCGGTAACTATATTGAGGCTCTGGCGGAAACTGATACAGTTGTGCTGGATAAAACTGGTACTATTACTATCGGTGTACCTCAGGTATCTTCAATCCTCACAGTGGATAATGTGGATGAAAAGGAACTGCTGCTTCTGGCGGCATCGGCAGAGCATCACTCAGTGCATCCTTTATCAGTGGCAATTCAAAAGTATGTCAAAGACAAGGAATGGACAGTTCCACAGCATAAATCCTCCAAGACTATTGTGGCCAGAGGGATGACTGCGGTTGTACCGGATTTTGAGGAATATAAAGGCGGTGAGGTGCTGGTTGGCAGTGCCAAGCTAATGCAGGAGCGTAAGGTTTCCGGCATGGAGCAGATTACCGTGGAAGATATAACCATGGGATATATTTATGTTTCCAGAGATGGCAAGCTGTTAGGTGCTATCGGTATCAAGGATCCTATTCGTCCGTTGATGAAAAAGACCTTAAATCAGATGCGTCGCCACGGTGTGGACGAAGTAGTAATGCTCACCGGTGATTCCAAAACTGTTGCCAGCGAAGTGGCAAGGGATATGGATATCGATTCCTATCATGCTGAGGTACTGCCGGAGGATAAGGCAAATCATGTAATGAAGCTGAAAAAACGTGGAACTGTTATGATGGTAGGAGATGGCATAAATGACGCGCCAGCTTTGGCCTTTGCTCATGTAGGGGTAACCCTTGGAGGCAGACAGACGGATTTGGCGGCTGAATCTTCAGCAGTGACCATCCGCTCCGAGGATCCTACCCGTCTGATTGAGGCTTTGCAGCTGGGAAGGCGTACTATGAACCTTATCCACCAGAATTTTACGGCAACTATTATGGTAAATTCTGCGGCTATGCTTTTGGGAGCTCTGGGGGTTATAAACCCACTGTGGTCGGCAGTGATTCATAACACAGCAACTTTGGCGGTGGTATTGAACAGTGCCCGCATATTGGCACCGGAGAAAAAGCGGGTAGTGGCCTGAGTGAATTAAAAAAATATCGGGATAGGCCTTTTGATATTCTTTGAAATCAGGAGGCCTATTTTTAATGTAATAACGAGCTTTAAGATGTCCCCTTCCTCTTTAGGTGGGGGAAAACAAAAAATAATAACTGGCGAGCATATCTCCCAGCTCGTTGCGACGCGAAGCTAGTCCTGAAAGGAAAACGCTAATTGGAAGATTTCTCTTCTAAAGAAGAAAAATTTGAATAATGGCGTTATAATGGTTATTGCTTCTTTACTATGCTTAAAAGATGGTGTATTCTATTAATAAGAAAATATGGCATCATGTAGCAATCATTATTTATACCATAAGGAGAGAGGCTTATGTCAGCTTTAACAGATACTTTGAAATCCATGGGATGTGGCATTGATGAGGCAATGGCAAGATTTTTAAATAATGAAGCATTTTATGAGAAGTGCTTTAAGAAATTTTTGGATGATACCGTGTTTGAGGGCTTAGGGGCGGCACTGTCCACTAATAGTGTGGAGGATGGCTTCAGTATGGCTCATAACCTGAAGGGTGTTAGTGCAAATCTTGGTATTACACCCATGTATGAAATTGTTGCTGCCTTGACTGAGGAGCTGCGTGCAGGTAATATGCCAGCTGATGCCATGGATAGATACAATGAGATTATTAAGATGCGTGATGATTTAAAGCGTCTTGTATGATTTTGTTTTATTGTTTAAAAAATATATAAATTGCTTGACACTGTCTGTAGTTTAGTATATTATATATTGTGTTGACGCGATAAGCGGAGACACGATCGGGGCATGGCTCAGTTTGGTAGAGCACCTGGCTTGGGACCAGGGGGTCGCAGGTTCGAATCCTGCTGCTCCGACCATTTTTATTTGCGACAGTAGCTCAGTTGGATAGAGCAACGGCCTTCTAAGCCGTGGGTCGGGGGTTCGAATCCCTCCTGTCGCACCATAGTAATATCAAGGCTTTCGAGTGATTGAAAAAGTTGCTCTGAAGCCTTTTTTTGTTGTTCGGTTGCACGAATTGACATCATTAGAACACCTGTTGTTCCATAATGTGATTGAGCAATACCAGATAAATAAAGGGCTTCAGGGGTTTGAGTAGGTGCAAATTCGGGTGCACGGTCGGGTGCATTTTTCTCCCTAACCGAACAAAAACGGGCGATTTTAGCCGAAAATGTAACCTTAAAAATATAAACCTCCAAGTACATTTAGTATTAAAAAGATTAATACAGCACAAGGAGGTTGTTATTATGCAAATTATCAGCATATCTAAAGGTTCAATTAGTAAAAGAACAAATGGACACTATAGGGCTCAGTTCATAATCACATATGAGGATGGGACGAAGGAGCGCCAGAGCATCACGGCGGACAAAAAACATGAGTTACAAGCCAAAATGGTTCAATTCAAAAAGGATATTTTTGCTAAGCATAATGAAAAGGATGGTAGCTACAAAAATAGTTTTGTGTATTATCTTCTTAGTGACTGGATGAGGGAAAAGAGAGTAGTTGAAAAGCTGGAGAAACATGAGGCATCTGGAACTATCGTAATTAGCAAGTCCCTCGCACATGTGGTTGGTAAGGGGGCTGTTTTTCAAGAACCTAAAACACCTAAAAGTAAGCGCTCTATCAAGCTAATAAGCCAGGATGTGGAGATGCTAAAAACATATCGGGAATGGCAGCAGCAGTATGCTGATGAGCTAAGTGATGTTTATGTTTGGCATAATGACCTAATGTTTACCTCGCCATGTGGTTTTCCAATACAAGCATCCAACTTTTTACGTAGATGGTTCAGACCACTATTGAGGGCATGTAATATTCCTGACAGTTTTACGTTTCATCAACTTAGGCATTATCATGCTAGTATACTGATGGACCTTGGTGTGCCTCCTACGGAAATAAGTTCTAGATTGGGTCATTCGAGCCCAAGGATTACGCTTGATTTCTACACACATGAGCTTGCTCATCAGCCGGATAAAGCTATAGCTAAATTGGAAAAATATATTGAAGATAATATTGCAGCCCCTTAGGAGGGGCGAAGCAACTGCTCTGGTGTAAAATCCAGAGCTTTTTTAGATTGTGAAGTATTTAATAAAGTTTATACAAAAATTGACACATATATATAAAAAATGTATACTAAGCTAAAAGGTGGTGATAAACTATGTTACTGGCGGAGTTACGGGAAAAATATGAAGATAACGAACCTATTTATCTTGAGGATGCGATGAAGGTATTAGGCGTTACGTCATCTTATTGCAGAATATTGATGTCCAAGTGGGTAAAGAACAACCAACTCAAACGCTTTGAAAGAGGGGTATATTATTTCCCTAAGGCATCAAAGCTGTTTGGAGAAGCTGCATTTGATACCCAGAAGGTTATAGAGGATAAGTACCTTGGCACCAAGGAAGAGCCTTTGGGTTATTACGCAGATTTCACTTTAGCCAACATGGTTGGAATCACTACACAGGTTCCGGCCAAAACAATCATTGTTACAAATAATGAAAGCGGGGAACGGCGCCGGGAAGTAAAGATAGGAAACCAAAAATTGCTTATCAGCCGTCCCAAAAAGCTTATAAACAAAGACAATGTTATGGCTCTGATGTTGTTGGATTTAGTATCTGTTGCCAATAAATATTCGGAACTTAGCAGAAAAGAAACGATCGATATAGTAAAAAAATTCGCTGCCAATGCCAAGGTTACATGGCGGCAGATCAAGGACAATATTGATGCCTATCCGACCAGAGTGAGTCAGGAACTGATAAAAATGGAGATTTATGATGTACTTGCATGAAGATCAAGATATATTTATAGATGCTATTCAAAAGACGCGTGAAGAGACCGGCATAGAGCCGGCTATTATATAGAGAAAGATTACTATGTGTCCATGATGTTGAGATTGCTTGCAGCATCCAATATTGGCTTCGTATTTAAGGGCGGAACCTCTTTATCCAAGGCATATAAGGTTATTGAGCGCTTCTCAGAAGATATTGACCTGACAGTTACAACGAAGCCAACTCAGGGACAGCGCATAAAGATGGTTGATACTGTGTTGGAGTGTGCAAAACAACTTCGCTTGCGGATAGTCAATCCAGATCAGCTTCGTCACAGGGGCCAGTTCAATAAGTTTGTTTTTGAATATGATTCTGTATTTAGAAAATCAGTCATCAGCCCACAGATGATAGTGGAGATATTTGTGACTTTGTTGGCTTTTCCGACGGAAGATAAGATGATTAGCTCATTTGTAGGGGAAACTGTAGAGAAATACAATAATGAGGCGGCTTTGGAATATAATCTATTGGCATTTAAGATGCCGGTACAGGATATACGAAGGACCTTTATTGATAAAGTTTTTGCATTGTGCGATTACTACCTTGAAGGTAAATCAGAAAGGTATTCTCGTCATATTTATGATATCAATCAGATCCTGACCAAGATACCATTGGCTGATATAAGTCGGCAATTAGTGGATGAAGTTCGTCAGGAACGTCTGAAGGATAGTCGTTGCTTGTCTGTTAAAGATGGTATGAATCCAAACACTTTACTTGCAGAGATTGTCGAAAAGGACTTCTTCAAAGACGATTATAATGATAAGACGGAAAAGCTACTATATAAGTTTATACCGTATGAGCAAGTCATAGAGTCTATAAAGGAAATCATAAAAAGTGGTGTTTTTACGTCGTAGTGATGTATTCCAATATGAGTAACATATACAGAACCGTCCCATAAATATACATAGCGTATTTAGAGTGAGCCTAGAAACTTTGTACCCCAATTTGTACCCCAACAGTAAAAGAACCAATGTAGAAAATGTAGACATTGGGCTGAAAGATTGTAAAAAAGTAGTATATATAGTGGACAAAAGGCAGGGAAAACGCAGGATAAAGCCCATGGAGCTTCTTCTAAGCCGTGGGTCGGGGGTTCGAATCCCTCCTGTCGTACCATTTGAATTTAACCTCAAAGTCTTGTATGGCAAGGCTTTGGGGCTTTTTGTATAAAGAAAACCACGCGATAGTCGCGTGGTTCAGAAAAGCTTTAGCTATGAGTCCTAAAACAGTAAAACTCCTGATGTGTTATTATAATATCGTGACCTGCCAGTTACGATAAATAACACATCAGGAGGACATACTA
>NZ_JAZTZI010000118.1:0-16541 GCF_045637405.1 Anaerovibrio sp. | reverse complement strand
TGATGTAAAAAATACATAAAGCTCTGGGGAAATATGGTATAATATAAGAGTATTGTAAGCATAAATAATTGAGCCGGCGTTAGCCGGCTCTTTGGGGTTTTTTTATACTGTTTTGCAAAGGAGGCGGGAAATATGGATTATTCCAACGGTACTGAGAGTGAAGTGAGCATGGACAGCGTACAGCTGGTGGCAGGACTTCTTATCTGTTTCCCTGAATTTTCCAAGATTCGCCTGGACTCCAAGGAGAAGGCTGTAATTATGGAGATTTCCGTCAGGGAGGCTCCTGAGAAAGAAAAATTTGAAGAGGCTGAACGACTTATTGAGGACAGCCTTATGCTTTATCATAATATTGAGCATACCAGCGGTGGAAAATTGGGCTTTACATACGAGAATTTTTCTCTGCAAATCTATAGAGATATTGCCAGTCTTTCCCGGGGAGAGGTTGGCCTGATTGTTAGCTTGCTAAAGGAGAAATTTGCTGATATTATCATAACCGACGAGGTAAGAAATCCTGATGAGGATTTAATCTACATGCAGTCGGAAATGATAGATCATCGCATCAGATTCCTAAAGGAAAACAAGATTCCTGAGTCCATGGTGGGTGTCCGTGAAGAGGGCAGGGTCATGGTGTATGACAATGATTTAATTTAAATGAGGTATTGTCTGTGAAGATTTTAATTGTTGGAGACGTGGTGGGCCGTCCGGGCCGTAAGGCTTTCAAGAAGTACACCAAGGAGCTTCGCGAAAAAAATAATATAGATGTGGTTATTGTAAATGGTGAAAATTCTGCTGCCGGCAAAGGTGTAAGCCGTAAATCCCTTGATGAGCTTTATGCCGGCGGAGCAGATATTGTTACTTCAGGCAATCATATTTGGGATAAGCGTGAGGTATATGAGGTTATAGATACTGATCCCTACCTTGTTCGCCCTGCCAATTATCCTGAGGGGGCTCCAGGCAAGGGCTGGTGCCTGTATCCGTTTAAAGCAAAGAATCTGGCAGTGATTAATATGTCCGGACGTGCTTTTATGCCGGAGATGGACTGCCCGTTCCAGAAAATTGAGGATGTGCTGTCTGAAATTGGGGATCAGGCGGATATAAAGATTTTGGATTTCCATGCAGAGACCACTTCGGAAAAGATGGCCATGGGCTTTTATCTCGATGGTCGTGTCCAGGTGGTGGTGGGTACCCACACCCATATTCAAACCGCCGATGAACGTATTTTGCCAGAGGGTACAGCCTATATCACTGATCTGGGAATGGTGGGACCATGGAACTCAGTATTGGGTGTAAAATCCGATATTATCATCAAAAAATTTACCACCTGTATGCCTGCAAGATTTGATTTGGCAGATGGACCAGCTGTGTATTCGGCCATTGTGGTGGAAATTGATGATGCTACCAATAAGCCAGTGGGCGTTGAGCGGATTCTGATTAAAGAATAAGTATTTTAGCAGGATATTTAGTTCTTTTCTACGAATATATTATGCTAAAGTATGTTATGGGGAGAAAAATCATGTCTAGTGATTTACACATGCATACTACCAGTTCTGATGGTCATTTGACTCCTGAGGAGCTGGTTGATGCAGCAAAGGCTGCTGGCCTTAATTATATTGCAATAACTGATCATGATACCGTTGATGGTATCCGTCAGTTATATGAGGCAGGTCTATATCCTGCCAAGGGTATAAAAATTATTCCGGGAATTGAATTCAGTGCTCATCACGAGCTACATGAAATTCATATTCTTGGCTATAACATTGATATTTACGACAAGGTGCTGGCTGATAGGCTTAATGATGTGGTGGAGGCCAGATGGCTGCGCTTTTCCAGTATAGTGCAGAAATTACAGGAGCTGGATTATAATATTTCCGAGACGGATGTTTTGGAAATCGCCGGTGACAGCACCTCTATAAGTCGCTCCCATATTGCACAGGCGCTGATGAAGAAGGGAGCCTTCGGCTCAGTGAAGGAGTGCTTTGACAAGGTGTTGGGCAAGGGATGTCCTGCTTATGTTTCGCATTTCCTGTTGGAGCCTGAGGAGATTATTGATTTAATAAAACAAAGCGGCGGAATTCCTGTATTGGCTCATCCAAGATTGATTCACGATGATGAGCTGGTGGAGGAGCTGCTTAAGAAAGGCATTGAAGGGGTAGAGGCCATTTATCCAAAGCATAGTCCTGAGGATACTCAGCGTTATATAGATATGGCAAATAAATACAATCTTATGATTACTGGCGGTTCTGATTTTCACGGTATTCCGGGCCGTTTGCCTGAAAATTTAGGCGAGTTTGTTATTGAGGACAGCTATGCGGCTGAGATTTATCGCGAACCAGGGATGTGAACAAGCCGTTAAATAGGGGTGGTTACATGGACGTTATTGCATTTGTTGGTCCCAGCGGGACAGGAAAAAGTCATAGAGCTCTTTTGGTAGCCCACAATAATCAGGCCGATGCCATTATTGATGATGGTCTTTTCATTAAGGATGGCAAGATAATTGCTGGTACTTCTGCCAAGAAGGAGCAGAATAAGGTGCTGGCTGTTAAAAGGGCTATTTTCGTATTGCCAGGCCATGCCAAGGAAGTAAGCAGGGCCATTGAGGAGACCCAGCCAAAACGGATTCTCATTTTGGGAACATCGGAAAATATGGTTATTAAGATTGCCAAGGCCCTTAAATTGCCTGAGATATCCAAGTTCGTTCACATTGAGGATATTGCTACCCAGGGAGAGATGGATAAGGCCAGAAAGCATCGTTTGGAGCAGGGCAAGCACGTTATTCCGGTGCCTACCATTGAACTGAAGCCTCATTTTTCCGGGTATTTGGTGGATTCCTTGAAGTCCATGGTAAAAAGAGAGGATGAACAGAAGCGCCGTCAGCGCCACCTGCTGGGAGAAAAATCCATTGTCCGCCCGGTATTCAGCTATTATGGCAAGCTGATTATTGACGATTCCTGTATTGAGGCCATCGTGCGTCGTATTCTCACAGATAGCGGAAATGTTACCAAGGTGGCCGATGCAGAGGTGCGTCATGTGTATCGGGGGGATGGTGCAGTAGGATATGAATCTCAAGGTATAGAACTTGATTGTGCGGTTATCATATCCTTTGGCAAGCACATACCTACTTTGGTTCAGCAGATGCAGATGGAGATCAAAAAAGAAGTGGAGCGACTGACAGGTATGGCAGTGAAAAAGGTTAATATCACCATTAAAGCACTGTTTGTACAGCCGAAAAATATATGAAATGTTCAATTTTTAGAAAGCAAAAAAGGGTTCTGCATTAGCAGAACCCTTAAGTTTTTTATATGGCAGGGGTAGCAGGACTCGAACCTACGAATGCTGGATTCAGAATCCAGTGCCTTACCAACTTGGCGATACCCCTATGCTGTTTTCACAACGATAATTAGTATAAGTGAAAGAAAGGGGATTGTCAAGAATAATTTACTTATTTTTTACGGAGAGTTGGGGAAGCCTTTAGATTTATTTCGAAGGTCCTTGGCCAAGGGAAATATGAGCTTATCTGCATATCAGTTACAGTATACTCAGTGTTTTTTAGCCAAAAAGATTTGGTGAAAGCATCTGAAGTCTTATATTGAACAAGCCGTTGATTCATGGCGGCTTCCATCATATCCACTGCCCATTTATAATTGTGCTCCAAATCCAGATCGTATACGTTGCTGTACCCCTTTTTCTTAAGGTTGCTGTTCACCAGATCAATTACATCCTTCAAATAATAATAGTCTTCGCAAATCCGATTGTTGAGGTTAGTTAGATTGCTGTATATCACTTTATCTTGTTCCACCCCTTGGCCAAGTGCAGTAAGATATATTTCTGCCTGGGATATGGCTGTGCCTATGGAGTTGCTGGCAGTGTTCCATCCGGCGTAGGCTATTAGGGAATTTACAGGAAAGTTTTCCTTTATTAGAATAGGCAAAAGTGCCTCCGGGGCGATGAAGCTTTTACTTAAATCCACCAGTGCCACGGGCTTTCCCTTTTGTTGATAGCTTAGCAGCTTTTCTGCGTTGTAGCGTCGCCTATCCATGGTTTCTTCATCTGTGGCACTAATAAAGAGAATATAATCTGCTTCTTCAGGTGTACTTACAATGAAGTTATGATGAAATTTCAGGCGTTCATGGGCTGTATCCTGATTGCAGATGGCCATGTATGGCATAACCTCCGTGGCAGCCTTTTCACTGCTGTAATCCACATAAACCTTGAAGCTGCTTGGCCTTGATATAATGTTGGTGAGTATGGACAGGGCCACCTCGTCGGCACCATGTAAAAAGGCCAGCTTGTCTGTAGGAATCTGATTCTTGTGGAGATAGTGCATGAATTCCTTTAATTTCAGATTTGGCAGACTGTAGACTTCGCCGTCGTCCTGCCCAAAGGTCAGGTCCTCCAGGGTTCCGTCAGCTGTAAGGCTTGCCAGCAGGCAGTTAAGGCGCAGATTCCTGTTGTATATTTCAGTATATGCTTTTATTTGCTCTGGTGGAATCTCCTCTTCCAGTCGTTGAATTTTCTCAGCAGTATCGGAAAGGGGCTTATCATCGTATTTGTGAACCAGCCGTGACCATTCCATTAGCTTTTTGCGGTCCTGGTATCTTTCCACAAAATCAGGAGGATTCATCCTGGGGAGAATGGAAAAGGCATGAAGCTTTATATTAGGGTTGTCTTTGTGGAGCTTTTTCAGATAATCTGCCAGAGCAACGATATCCTCGCCTTTTATGGGCTTATTTCTTGATGCTATAAGTCCTCCGTATAGGAGCTGGTCAATGGAAATAATAGCTTCATCGCAGTGCTTTATTTCGTCGTAAAGCCACGTCCGTATTTTTGAGGTATCTCCCGGCAGGGTGTAAAAGTCCATAGTTTCACTTGGTGGAAGGATAATTTCAATGCCGGCGGTACGTCCGTTATCTGCTACCAGTTGCCCGCATGGCGGGCGGCTGTCCAGAGGTACCAGTAATACCTTCTTTGTAGTTGTAGGCATCTGCTCTATTATTTCTCCCTGTTGCTTTTGGGATATGAGGAATCCCGAGCCCAGCAAAATACATATTATTATAAAATATATAGGAATGTATCTTTTCATATCAGCCTCTGTTATATGGTAAAAACTTTGCTTGTTTATTATACCCTATTTTGTGTTAAATATACTCTTTAAAAGCAAAAGAAAAGGAAGCCACGGGCAATGGCTTCCTTTTCGAGGGATGGAATATGAAAAAATGGGTTGTATAGCGATTTGCTATGGTCATATAATACTAAAGAAATATGGAAAAACCATGGAAGACTATGGAAATAACATGAAAATTTTGATATTTTTTGTGGCAGTATTTTGTGTTAGAATTATGAAGGAAAAAATAAAGTAATGAGGTTTATATATGCGTATAATTACTGGCTCGGCCCGGGGATGCAATTTAAAAACCCCGAAAGGAATGAATACCCGTCCAACGTCTGACAGGGTTAAGGAGTCACTGTTTAGTATTTTGGGGCGTGAGGTCGTAGGCAAAAGAATACTTGATATATTTGCCGGTACCGGCAGTTTGGGGCTGGAGGCCCTTAGCCGTGGGGCGGAGCATGCCTGCCTGGTTGATAAGGCTACAGCAGATATTTTGAAATACAACGCAGAGCATACACACCTGGCAGACAGGACAGAGATTTATAAGGGTGATGTATTTGCCATAATGCAAAGGCTTTCTACTCAGGGCAAGGAGTTCGATGTGGTATTTTGCGACCCTCCATATCATTTGGGCCTCTGGGAGAGAGCTCTTTTGTGGCTTGATTCCAGTGATATTCTGGCAGATGATGCCTTGATAATTGCAGAGATGGGCGGGGATGAGAACGATATTCCGGAGCTTTCCCACATGAGACTTTTGAGAAATCAGAAATATGGCAAAACAACCCAGATTTATATTTTCGAGTACAAGAAGGCAGGTGTGGACAAATGAGTTCAGCAATTTTTCCAGGAAGTTTTGATCCGGTTACCAACGGTCACCTTGATATCATAAAAAGAGCTGCTAAAATATTTGACCGGCTGGTGGTAGGGGTGTTTAACAATATCAGAAAGCAGTCATTTTTGCCGGTGGAAGCCAGGGTAAAAGCTCTTAAGGAAGCAGTGGCGGATATGGAGAATGTGGAAGTGGTTTCCTTTGACGGCCTTTTGGCGGATTATATGCTCGAAAATGATATTCAGGTTATTGTCCGTGGTCTTCGTTCCGTTACGGATTTTGAATATGAGCAGGGACAGGCACAGATAATAAAGAGCATACACCATGAGTTGGATACATTTTTCCTGTTGACTAACCCCCAATTGTCTTATATCAGTTCCTCTGTTATAAGGGAAGTGCATAAATTCGGTGGCGATATTAGCACCTTGGTGCCAGAATCGGTTTTAATAGCTATTGAACATTTTAACAATAAATGATATTCTAATAAGGTAGATTATAATTAAGAAAGTGGGTTTGGGCTCATGGAAATGGAAATAGATAAGATCTTAGAAGAAATTGAGAATTTGGTTGCTTCTTCCAATCGAGTTCCCTTTTTGGATAAAGTTATGATAGATGACGTGGAGCTGTTTCGCCTGATGGATGTTTTGAGGAGTGAGCTTCCTCGACAGATTCAGGAGGCAGGGGATATTGTCAACCGTCGTGATGAGATTATCAGTGCAGCTCAGATGGAGGCAGAGCGTTTGGTGGATGGTGCAAAGCGTGAGGCTGAGCAGACTATTGAGCGTGCCAATGCCTATGCCCAGAAGGCTGTTGACGAGAATGAGATCGTTGTGAGAGCCAAGGAACAGGAAAAGGCTATTATGGATCAGACCATGGCTGCCGCTCAGCAGATGAAGGATGAAACTGAGCAGTATGCTACTCAGCTCAGAACCAGTGCTGATGATTATGCCAACCAGATTTTTGACCATGTACTGGAGACTGTGGGCAGTGCACTTCAGGCTGTTCAGGAGGCCAAGGGCCAGCTTAACAATCCGCAGTAATATAGTATATGTTTTGATTAGGATGTCGCAGGTGCGGCATCCTTTTTGTTTTGAACTTTCTAATAAATTGGGGTATAATAAAGTCAAATAGTCAATTAATCAATTAATTCTATAAGAAGGTGAGATTATGAGTAATATTGCAGATTTAATTGAAGAATATATCCTGCGCCGCTTGGCAGAGCAGCAGAATGGTCAGGTGGAACTGAGGCGTACTGATATAGCAGATGAAATATCCTGTGCCCCATCCCAGATCAGTTATGTGCTGAATACCCGCTTTACTCATGACAAGGGATTTGCCGTAGAATCCCGTCGTGGACTTGGTGGATTTATCCGCATTGTGCGGGTACCTTTGCAGAACATTATCTATGAGGACATGA
Organism: Anaerovibrio sp.; assembly: GCF_045637405.1. Taxonomy (GTDB): domain Bacteria; phylum Bacillota; class Negativicutes; order Selenomonadales; family Selenomonadaceae; genus Anaerovibrio. Next base: position 9,188 of record NZ_JAZTZI010000118.1, on the reverse strand, counting down.
TCAGTAAAATTGACGCTGATACGGAGCTTATGGAGATAAAAGGCATGGTACGTTATCTTATTCAACACCAGATGATTAATTCCCGGGAGGGAGCTCTGGTTATTCAGGCAGCAAACTGTGCCTATGATGGTATGGATACCAAGGACAGGGTAAATATGCTAAAGACGTTGTTCATAACCCTGGCGGAATTTTCCCGTTAAGTGACTTCGTGATATTTTTATGGGCAGAAATAAATTGGCTCCCAAAGAAGGGGACATACTAAAGAATATTGTTAATTTTTTGCTTAGCTTTGGCATAGCGGTGGTATGGTTGCTCAGATCACTGTTTAGGCTGCTGGCTAAGCCATTTATCGGGAAAGGGAAGCAACGGTAATGGCAAAATCAAAGACCATGTTTGTTTGTCAGGAGTGTGGTTATGATACTCCTAAATGGCTGGGAAAGTGTCCTGGCTGCGGTCAATGGAATACATTGGTGGAAGAGGTAATAAAGCCTGATAATACAAAGCAGAGGGGACTTAATTTGGGTCTTTCCAATCAGAGTAAGCCTTGTCCCATCAGTGATGTGGTGCTGGAGAAGATGCCCCGTATCACCACTGGATCAGCAGAGCTGGACAGGGTGCTGGGAGGTGGCTTGATACCGGGCTCCATGGTGCTGATTGTGGGTGATCCTGGTATAGGAAAGTCAAGTCTTACTCTCAGAGTATGTGCCAATGAGGCCAGAGATGGTCGTAAGGTGCTGTACGTAACAGGTGAGGAAAGCGTACAGCAGGTTCGTATGCGTGCTGACCGTATTGACGCAGTCTCAGATACCTTGATGGTGGTGAGCGAGACGAATCTTGAGGTTATAGAAAAACATATTCTGGACCTTAAACCTGATGTGTTGGTTATCGATTCTATTCAGACAGTATTTCGTCCGGATATCCAAAGTGCTCCGGGCAGTGTCAGTCAGGTGCGTGAGTGTGCTGTGGAAATTCTGCGTGTGGCCAAAACAAATGGTATTGCAGCTTTTATCGTGGGTCATGTGACAAAGGACGGCACTTTGGCCGGGCCAAGGGTCCTGGAGCATATCGTGGATACGGTGCTTTATTTCGAGGGGGGCAATAACGCCGAATACCGTATGCTGCGGGCTATAAAAAATCGTTTTGGCAGTACCAATGAAATCGGTGTTTTTGAAATGCGTGATGTGGGGTTGGTGGATGTTGTCGATGCCTCGAAGCTGTTTTTGTCCGAGCGTCAGGATGATAATGGTAGCGTAATCGTGCCAACGGTGGAGGGAACACGACCATTGCTGGTGGAAATTCAGGCCCTTGTGGCCAAGACCCCATATGTGCCACCTAAGAGAATTTCCGATTCAGTGGACCTAAAAAGATTACAGCTTTTGCTGGCGGTCCTTGAAAAGAAGGTTCATCTTGCCATGGGTGCCTGTGATGTGTTTGTTAAGGCGGCGGGTGGTATTCGCATTGATGAGCCGGCAGCGGATTTAGGTATTTGCGTTGCCATGGCCTCCAGCTTTGCCAGCAGACCACTTCGACCTGCCACTGTGGCCTTTGGTGAGGTGGGGCTCTCAGGAGAAATTCGCGCTGTAAGTCAGGCCGAAAACAGAGTCCGGGAGGCGAAACGTCTTGGATTCAAGAGTATAGTATTGCCTCAGAAAAATTATGAGCAGCTTTTGGCAGATAAAAAGTTTACGGACATGACTCTTTATGGAGTGTCAAATATAACTGAAGCATTATCAAGTGCTATGCCAAGATAAAAACGATATTATGTTATATTTTACACAGTGGGCAGTTATCGGTCGCACGTCACCGTAACTAAAACTTTGTATTGCTATTAACAATAGTGGAAAAAATCATAACTCGCGTTGCTCAAACAGATGATTTTTTCCACTAAAGCAGAAGAAAAGCAATAAAAGTTTCTTTACTTTACGGTTCCTAATTGCGACCAACAACTGTCCACTGTGTTCTCCTATTCTTGACATATTTTTTTTTATATGATAAAATTCATTCTTTTTTATTGACGAAATTTTTGGTATAATTTTACGTGTAGAGATGTCAATAGGGGGTGAATGTTTGCTGCAGATTGGTGACCGGGTAGTGTACCCGATGCATGGTGCTGGAGAAATCACCGGCATTGAAGAGTACGATGTTATGGGGCAAGGACAGATGAAGTCGTATTATGTTATGGAAATGCCCATCGGCGGAATGAGAATTATGCTTCCTGCTGATAATATTGATAAGGTTGGTTTGCGAGAGGTCAGCCCGACGGACATGGTGGATAAAATAGAAGAAGTGCTTAAGGGCGACCCTATCAAGGCTGTAGGAAGCTGGAATAAAAGGTTTCATGCAAACCTGAACCGCTTAAAGACTGGTGATATTTTGGAAGTAGCCGCTGTCCTTCGTAATCTTGCGCTTCAGGACAGGATTAAAAAAATATCCAGCGGCGAACGTCGCCTATTAGATACGGCGAAGCAGATTTTTTTGACGGAAATGGTATATGTCCTGGATGGCACCATGGAGACTACTGAAGTATGGCTTCAGAAGTTGTTAGAGCGAGAAAATTGAGTTTTATGGTTGCAATGGAAAGATTTAGGCTGCACTGCCATAGCGTTGGGTAATGGTATCGCAGCCACTTTTCATTTCATATTAGATTATGTGGTAAAGGAGGTGAGAAAAATGTTGGAAAAAGTTTTAAGAGTATTTGTGGTTGCACTGCTGGCGATTATTGGTGGTATTGCAATGCATATTGCCAGCCCGTTTTTTACGGAGCTTATCAGTACAGAGGTCTTAAAGAGTGAGCTGGGCCTTTTCAAAATGACAGCGGCTCATCTGATATTTCTTCTGTTGGGTATTGCAGCTGGTGCAGCAATAGGGTATACCACATCACCTTATTTTGCTTCAAAGCTTCAGAGATTTTCAGTCTGGGTTGAGGGACAGCTAAACAAAATGCCATTGCATGATGTTATAGCTGGACTTATTGGCCTGGCAATAGGACTTATAATTGCTAATTTGTTAGGTATAGCGTTTTCCAAGATACCGGTTGTGGGAGATTACATTCCTGGTATCTTCAGTATTGTTTTTGGTTATTTAGGGATTCATATAGTTATTCGTAAGCAGAAGGAATTAGGTGACCTTATTGGCAAGCTTCCAAGATTTTTTAAGGAAACCAGCCAGCATGTGGAACAATCCCGGAACAATAAAAAGATTAAAGGGGCAGGCCTTGATGCCATTAAGGAAATTGCTTCATCTCAGATTCCCTGCAAGCTGCTGGATACCAGCGTAATCATTGATGGACGCATTGCCGATATTTGCCGTACTGGTTTTATAGATGGCAAGCTGCTGATTCCGGTTTTTGTGCTGGAGGAATTACAGCATATTGCTGATATGTCAGATTCCCTTAAGCGGGTTCGTGGAAGACGTGGACTTGATATTTTGCAGCAGCTTCAAAATGAATTCGGTTCCCAGGTGGAGATAGTAAATCACGATTTCGATGATATTACTGAGGTGGATTCCAAGCTGGTGGAGCTGGGTCAGCTTACTGGGGGGAAAATCATAACTAATGATTACAACCTTAATAAGGTGGCAGAGCTTAGAGGTGTTTCTGTTCTTAATATCAACGAGCTGTCAAATGCTATTAAGCCGGTGGCTATTCCAGGCGAGAGCATGAAGGTTCAGATCGTTCGTGAAGGAAAGGAACAGGGCCAGGGCGTGGCCTACTTGGAGGATGGTACCATGATTGTGGTGGAAAACGGTCGTCGGTACATCAACGAAAACATTACGGTGGAGGTTACTTCTGCGTTGCAGACTGCAGCTGGCAGAATGATTTTTGCCAAACCGGTGGTTTGATTATTGTTTGATTTTTAAAACTAAAGGTTTAGGGCTCCTTTGGAGCCCTTTTCTGATATTTCGGTAATTCTGGAGGTACTATGGTTACAGTTATTTTTCCTGCCGCCGGCAAGGGGAGCAGAATGCAGGCAGGCATGAATAAAGTGTTTATGCCATTAGGTGGTGTACCAATACTCATCAGAACACTTTTGCAGTATTCCGGCTGTCCTGAAATAGATCAGATGGTGGTCGTTGTGGCTGCTGCAGAGGTGGATTTTGTTAAAAACGTCTTAAGTAAGGTACATGGCCTGAAGCCATATAATGTTGTGGCAGGGGGCAGTGAACGGCAATACTCCGTATTAAATGGTATAAAAAGCGTCCATGGTAGTAATGACGATATTATTTTGGTCCATGATGCAGCCCGTCCCCTTATAAGCCATGAAACCATAATTGCAGTAATTGAAGGTGCCAAAAGGTACGGTGGTGTAATTGCGGCGGTGGCCGCCAAGAATACTATTAAGGTCTGTGATGGCGAAGGGGTGGTCAAGGAAACTCCTGACCGTTCAACTCTGTGGGAGATACAGACACCTCAGGGATTTACGAGAAAAATACTTCTTGAGGCTAATGACAGAGCTCAGGCGGATGGTTTTTTAGGAACGGATGACGCCAGTCTGGTGGAGCGTATTGGTCATCAGGTCCACATAGTAAAAAGCGATTACAGGAATATAAAGATTACCACGCCTGAGGATATCATTATTGGCGAGGCCTTTATTAAGAGTCAGGGGCAGGACCAGCTGATTGAAGAAAATAATAGGATTATGGCTGAAATAAATGAGTTAATCAAGGATAGCTGGCAATAGGAGGCGATTTTATGACAAGATTTGGTATGGGCTATGATGTTCATCAGCTTAGTGAAAATAGAAAACTTATTATAGGTGGAGTGGAAATTCCCTTTGAAAAGGGGCTTTTAGGACATTCTGATGCTGATGTGCTGCTACATGCAATTGCAGATGCCCTTTTGGGGGCAGCGGCCTTAGGTGATATTGGAAAGCATTTTCCCGATACAGATGATCGCTACAAGGGGATTTCCAGTATTATCCTTTTGGAGCATGTGGGCAAGCTTCTGAAAGAAAAGGGCTATTTCGTTGGAAATGTGGATGCCACTATTGTGGCCCAGCGCCCAAAGATGCTGCCACACATTCCTCAGATGCGGGAAAACATCGCCAAAGCCCTGAATGTGGATGTGGACAGAATCAATGTTAAGGCCACTACGGAGGAGCATTTAGGCTTTACAGGCAATGGACAGGGGATTTCCTCATATGCAGTTGCAGGAATAGAGGGGGAATGATACAATCTTACAGATAAGATGTTATTTTCCATCAAAGGAGTATATATAGGTTATGTTGAAAGTTTATAATACCTTAACACGCAAGAAAGAAGAGTTTGTGCCACAGGAGCCGGGAAAGGTTGGCATGTATGTATGTGGTGTGACCCCTTATAACTATCCCCATATTGGTAACGCCCGTCCTTTTGTGACTTGGGATGTTATTAAACGCTATTTGAGAAATCGCGGTTTTGAAGTAAAGCATATCCAGAACTTTACAGATATGGATGACAAGATTATCAAGGCCGCAAATACCGAGGGGGTATCCTGGGAGACCATTACGGAGCGTTACATTGATGGATATTTCAAGTCCATTGATGCCTTAAATGTTCAGCGCGCAGATCTGTATCCTAAGGTAACTGAGCATATTCCCGATATTATCAACATGGTTCAGCGTATTATTGATAATGGATTTGGCTATGTCATTGACGGGGATGTTTATTTTAGCGTGGAGAAGTTCCCTGAGTACGGCAAGCTCTCCGGGCGCAAGCTGGAGGATATGCAGGCAGGAGCCAGAGTAGAGGTGGATAGCCGTAAGCATAATCCAATGGATTTTGCCCTTTGGAAGTCTGCAAAGCCAGGGGAACCATTCTGGGAAAGTCCATGGGGCAAGGGGCGTCCAGGCTGGCACATCGAGTGCTCCACCATGTCCCTTAAGTATTTGGGAGAAACCTTTGATTTCCATGGTGGTGGCAGCGACCTTATTTTCCCTCACCATGAGAATGAAATTGCTCAGTCCCAGTGTTGCTGCGGTGATTATAAGAGCTTTGCCCAGTATTGGCTGCACAATGGCTTTATTACCATTGATAACGAGAAGATGAGTAAGTCTTTAAATAACTTTATTACTGTACCGGATATTTTGAAGCAGTATCCTGGTGAAGTGGTTCGATTCTTCATTTTGCGTACCCATTACAGAAGCCCGTTGGATTTCAGTGAGGAGCGTATCAAGGAGGCTCAGGCCGGTCTTTTGCGCCTGAAAAATGCCTTGGACCTTGGTAATGAGGTGTTGGAGAAGGCAGGCAATACAGAAAAGGATACTCAGCTGGAAGAAATTGCTGAAAAGGCCATGGCTGATTTCTATGAGGCTATGGATGATGATTTCAATACCGCTCTGGCTATTGGATATATGTTTACATTGTCCAAGGAAATCAATACCTATGCCAACAATGTAATTAATAAGGGAACGGATTTTGATGCAGTTCACTTTGGCAAGCTGATGCAGGTTTATAAGGATATGGCGGCTGTAATCGGCATTTTTGAAAGCTCCCTTGAAATGCCGGAGGCTGATGATGGGGCCGGAATTTCTTCGGAGGAAATCGAGGCATTGATCGCTGAAAGAGCCGAGGCCAAGAAAAACAAGAATTGGGGACGGGCGGATGAAATTCGTGACAGCTTAAAGGCCCAGGGTATTATCCTTGAGGATTCTGCAGCCGGAACCAAGTGGAAGAAAGCGTAAAATATGACATTTGAACATTTAAAGAAGCTTGTTGATATGATGTTCGTGGATGATGGCAATGGTGGCGTTCAGCAAAGATATGATTCTGTGGACCCCAAAAGCCTTAATCCCTTGGTGTTGGCTTACATAGGGGATGCCTATTTCCACCTGTTTGTAAGGGGACGAATTCTTTCTTATGAACAGAGCAAGGTTCAGGTGCTGCACCAGTTTAGTGCCCAGATAGTATCCGCTGTGTGGCAGGACAAGGCATATCGCGGTATAGAATCCATGCTGACAGAGGAAGAAATGGCTGTTTACAAGCGTGGGCGCAATGCCAAAAGTCATGCCCCAAGAAGTGCCAGTGTGGCTCAGTATCATTCCAGTACGGGATTTGAGGCCTTATTGGGGTATTTGTATCTTATGGAAAGAAGCGAACGCCTCTATGAGCTGGCGGAAGAATCCTTTAAGATTATTTCCAGGGCCATGATGGATGAAATATCAAATAAGAAATAAATTTTTGTGTATATATTATTGGAGAAACAACTATGATAAAGGTTAAATTATTGGAGCATACTCCTGAGCCTGAGCGTGTTGTGGCTATGTCTGCAAGGCTTTGCTATTCTGCCTCCGGTGCTGAGGAGCTGTCAGAACGAATGACTGATGAGCAGGTTCAGAAGCTGCTGGCCAAGATTATTAAAATGGGTCATGCCTCCACCATGGAGCATGTTTCTTTTACCTTCGGTATTGAGGGGGTATCCCGTGTACTGACTCACCAGCTGGTACGCCATCGTCTGGCATCCTATAGCCAGCAGTCCCAGCGTTATGTGGCTGAGCACGATTTTGAGTATATTCTGCCACCAAGCATCGAGGAAAAGGCTGAGGCTAAGGCACGTTTCCAGAATTTAATGGATGATATTCAGAAGGCTTATAATGAACTGGCTGATATGGGGATTCCCAAGGAGGATGCCAGATATGTGCTGGCAAACGCCACAGAGACCAAGATTGTGGTAACCATGAATGCCCGTTCTTTGATGCACTTCTTTAATTTGCGTTGCTGCAACCGTGCCCAGTGGGAAATTCGTGAGCTGGCTTATAAGATGCTGGAACAGGTAAAGAAGGTTGCACCGCTTCTGTTTAAAAATGCGGGAGCCTCCTGTGTTGCCACCGGTCATTGCCCTGAGGGTGCCATGACCTGTGGTAAATTTGCTGAAATGATAAAGATGAGAGAAGACTGATATGGATAATAAAAAAAGTCCTGACCGGGAAATTCCCGAGGATATGGTGGCTGGCCGCAATGCTGTTATGGAAGCATTAAAGGGCAGTCGCAGTGTGAATAAAATTATGGTGGCCAAGGGCAGCAATGAAGGCTCCATTAAGGAAATAATTGCTGTGGCCAAGGAGAAGGGCGTTAATATTATGTACATGGAGCGCAGTAAAATTGACTCCATGGCCCGGGGAATCCGTCATCAGGGTGTACTGGCCCAGGTGGCACCGGTTCAGTATGTGGAGCTGGAGGATATATTACAGATTGCCCGGGATAAGAATGAGCCTCCCTTTATCCTGTTATTGGATGAGCTGGAGGACCCGCATAATTTGGGAGCTCTTCTTCGTACTGCTGATGCAGCCGGTGTACATGGTGTATTGATTCCTAAAAGACGTAGTGTACCTTTGTCTGCCACCGTGGCCAAAACCTCTGCCGGAGCGGTGGAATATGTGCCAGTAGCCCGCATCGGAAATATGGTACAGACCATTCGTCGCCTAAAGGATGAGGGGCTGTGGGTAGCTGCTGCAGATATGGATGGCACTGACTATTATGAGGCTGATATGACTGGACCACTGTTATTGATTGTGGGCAGTGAGGGCCATGGTGTAGGACGTCTTGTAAAGGAACAGTGCGATTTCGTTGTGCGTATACCAATGATGGGAAAGATCAATTCCCTGAATGCATCTGTGGCAGGCTCTATTTTAATGTATGAGGCCATGAAGCAGAGAATTCAAAGGGGCTAAATATAATGAAGAAAAAGCCAAGAGAATATTATATTATTGATGGCTATAATGTAATCAATTCCTGGCCGGAGCTTATGAAGCTTAGAAATAATCTGGCTGAGGCCAGGGATACCCTTATCCACCTTTTGTCAGAATACGGTGCTTATGAGCGCTATGAAATGATAGTGGTTTTTGATGCCCTCTTTACTGATTCCGAGGAGCATGTGGAAAAGGTTAATGAACACTTTACGGTGGTGTATACAGGTAAGGGAGAAACTGCTGACAGCTACATTGAGCGCAATGCCTATGATTATGTCCGTATGGGCAAGGAGGTACATGTGGTGACCTCCGACGGGGCGGAGCAGTCCGTTATTTTGGGGGCCGGAGCCTATCGTCATCCCTCTAAAGAGTTTCATCGTATATTGAAGCGGACCAAGAAAGAATTGCGGCATGAATATCTGACTAAGCCTGTATTTCCGGTTTCCCGCAATGAAATCAGCAGCCATCTTGATGCTGATACTTTGGCAAAATTGGATGCACTTCGTAAAATGAAATAGGCAGAAT
>NZ_JAZTZI010000117.1:0-31630 GCF_045637405.1 Anaerovibrio sp. | reverse complement strand
CAATATTGTTACTTTCAGTGGCTCCGCTCGTAAAAAACACTTCATCACTTCGCACCCCCATCAGATTTGCTACTTGTTTTCTAGCTTGTTCCACAATCTGACGAGCTCTATCACCGTACTCATGCGTCCTACTATCCGCGTTCCCAATATAATTTCTATAAACATCAATCATTATATCAAGCACACGATTGTCAATCGGTGTTGAAGCATTATAATCCAAGTAAACGCTCATCTTATTCACCAACCCCAAGTTTAAGTAAATCGTCTAAACTCTTAATGAAATTTGTCCCCGCCAAATAGGAAATACCTCTTTCTAGATGAAGTCTAAAGTACTTTGCAATATTATCTGAATCTGTTGGTAGCCCCATATCCTTGCACCAACCTTTTATCAAGGCTTCGTACATATCGCTATATTCTCCCCCAAAGGTGTACCAAGACATTTCAAGATTACTATCCGCATTTATAGGAATATCCGTTGGCAAGGTGCGTTCACTTAAAGAATAACAAAAGGCCCACCTGCAAAGGATATTCCAATTCTTTATTCCTGTTTTACCTTTCAGTCGAGAAAGCTTTTCCTTCGACTGACTTGATAGTTTGATTTGTTTTACTACCATTTTGCACCCTCCATAAGATAACCTTTTTTAATAGATGTGCAATTTGCCTCATCGTCATAAAGCAAAGTATATTCATCCCCAACATTTTCTTTTAAAACTTCATAATACTCACCAAAGATTTCTGAATCTGTAGATAGAATAATTGTCTGATCTGAGGCATTCGGGAAATATGTTTTTATAAATGCAATTCTATGCATAGAATCTAATCGTGATAACGGGGTATCAATGATTACCGGCAATTTTTTCTTCGAACAAATAGCGAGTGACCACAGCAAGGCTACTACCATCAACTGTTTTTCACCTGCCGATAACCTTTTTTTAGGCACAATCTCATTTTTATCATTAAAGTAACAGAAATCCAACGTTTTGGGATCCATTTTTATATAACTAATCAATAACTTTTTGTTTGCTAGCTTCTTATAGCATGCCGTCATTGTTTCCGCTAAATGATCCACCTTCTGCTTTTGAAGCCTAGTTTTATATGCTTGTAGTATCTCTGTCACCTTATGAATATAATTAACAATACGATCGTTATCATCGCTAAGCTCCAGATTAGACAGCATTCCCTCTACGTATTTGTTAAATTCAACATTCAGTTTTATCACATCACCATTTAAATTTGGACGTTGTCTTAAAAGATTATCTCTCTCAACCTCTAATCGTGCTTTTGCCTTTTCTAATTCTATAATTTTCCTATATATCTTACTTATTGCTTTCTCATCAATTTCTATAGATAAATAACTATCAATTTCATCTAATTTTTCTTGTAATTTTCCTTTTTCCTCTAAAGTTCTCAACGTCAATTTCTTAAGTTCAAATAAAATCGAATCATTCAAAGAACACACCTGGTAATATGAAGAATCCGATAATTGATATAAATTCTCTACCTCCCGCTTTTTTATATTAGACTCAATATATCTCATAAATTGAGCCACTTCATCTGAGTTATTATCATGTGAATACGCATTATATAATTCAGTTACTTTTTTTACCGCAAGCTCATTTCTTTGCTCTGACGCTCCTCTTTTGCATGAATTTCAATTTTCCTTAACAAATCCTTAGTCATTAACAAAGGCAATGCAGATGCCGTAATATCTTTTAATTGCTCATTATCATTCTGAATTTTTGCATAAACAGATGCCCTCTCTTGCAACAACTCTTGTCTTTTTCCTACAATATCCCCACCTTTAGTAGTATAATTGGCTCTTTCAACCTCAAGTTGTTTTTCTATCTTGATTATTTTTTCACTCATGGAAGCAACATTAAAATCTAGTTCTTCCAATTTATTCTCCGCATCTTCTTTTGCAGCTCTAAGTCTATTCGATTCTAGTTCAGCGTATTTAGCGGCATTATTTTTTTTTGCCTTAATGCTTATCCTTTTCAAATCGCCTTCGAGCTTATCAACAATATTGATTCCTAAGAGCGTTCTAATAGATTCTTTCATCTGCTCGTCAGTATCTTCTTCAGCCAACATAGCGATTTTCTCACCATCAAAAAAGAAAAAATTAGAAAGAGCACTTGGCAAAATATTTTCAATAAACATTGACCAGTTCTCTGTTAAGAATGAATTATAATCTCCGTTCATTTGAACATTAATTTCCTCACGAACACGTTTTACATCCCCCCTCCAAGCTCTTCGTATTATATATGTTTCATCTTCATTTAATTTAAACTCTAATTCAACATATGTTTGATTACTGCCATCAGCTTTATTTATAAAAGATTTCAAATACTGCCCGTAAGAAGAAAACTTTCCTTCAGTATATGCAAATGAATTAGAGCTGTATAATGACAAAAGAATTGCCTCTAGAAAAGTCGTTTTACCTCGGCCATTCATTCCGCCGATCAATACAACCGGTCTCTCTCCACTAAATTTAAAAGTATTTGTACCTGCATATACGCCAAAATTATGCAAAACCACTCTTTTAATAATCATCATTCGTCCTCATTATCCGTGTCTAATTCATCTGGTGAAATATCAATATGCTCCAGAAACTTCTCATTAAATTTTCCACCATATTCCTGTTTCCGATTGACTCTACTAGAATAATATTGTGTAGCATCTGCTTCATTCTTGTAAAAAGTATTTTTAATCGTCCTTTCAAGACTATTCAAAATACCTTTTCTTTGATTTAAACCATTTGAGTAATTTTCCTTATCCAAAAGTGTATACGCCATTTCAAATAGTAATTCTTCGTCCGGGGCAATATCCTTGCAAACATTCTTAAGTAATATCCACTCTTCCTGGCCAAAAGTTTTTGAGCCAAGCCATTGTGGGTCAATATATTTTTCCCCAATTACTTCTTCATATATCCTTGGAAGCGAATCATCAAACTCATGTTTATCAATAACCCAAATCTTTCTAATTTCACGGAGCTCGTCTTTTGTAATCAGCTCAAGATTCTTGAACTCGTCCGGCCCATTCTCATTAATTCCTTTTTGTATTTCTAAAAGTCTTCTTAGAAAATATTCCCGCCACTCTTTTAAATATGGTCCATGATGTAAGCGTTCATATGTGCCAAAAATAGAACCATTCATCTTCCTAAAACTTCTTCTCCCTCTATCCTGACGCTCATCCCCAAACTCATTTCTAAAATCCAAGAGAGGTGTCATCCATGCTTTTTCCTCATCATTCATGATCATTGCCGCCATAGACTTATCCTGCTCTACCATGGTACACACCCAACATCCGAATCTACTTTTTCCACACGTTGGAAGATTCCTTTCATGCATAATAGGGCACTCATTATCTGCTGTTGCCCCCCTATAGAGAGTCAGCAAATCCCTATTGGAGTATCCCCAGGGATTCTTGTACTGCATTAAAAATGCCCAAACGTCATTATCTGTCCAATCTTCTAACGGTGAAAAAACAAGTTCATTAGCTAGTGAAGGATTCGGACTAAGCAATTCCCGAACACGAAGCTTTTCATACTTAGCCATAGTACGAGCTCGATTTTGACTCTCGGCTTTCCTTGTGCCAATCACCAATATAATTTCTCCATGCTCAGCTATTTTACTTTGAATAAACTTATTTACAGGTTGGATTTTTAAACGGTCTGTACACCATCTAATTTTTTTTCGCGGGAAAGGATATCCTCTCCCAATTAAATTCACCCAATATGTTTGGTCAACCTCTGGTGTAAGAATATGGGTTTCAAATGGCAGCCCATCTTCTTTAGCCTTTTCTTGCATAATTTCAATGGAATCGTATGCCCACTTTGAAACTACTGGTGATTCTACCAATGTGTTTGTGTGCATAATATGCACTGTTTTATTCAATTTATTGTTTGGAAGCTCTTTTAATGCATACCATACAAGTTGCAAAGTAGCTGTGCTATCTTTGCCACCAGAATAGCCTATAACCCACGGTATATCATCTGCTAAATATAGGTTCCTTATGATATTCATTAGTCCATTCAGATTTGCTTTAGATACAGCATGATTTTTTTTTATACTTTTTTCTTCCATCTTATCCTCTTAATCACTCTATAATTATTGACTTTTAAAAACTTCTTTCAATTTTTCTTTATCTGAAGGCATCAAAGCTTACGATGGATAGATATTAATATATTTAATTTTTAAAAAATATAATTACTCATTATTATCCACTGCGAAGATTATATATTTATAGATTTCAAAAAAAGTTTTTCTTTCTCTTGTTCTTCTTCAGTTAGATCAAGTCCTATCTCTTTTTTAATCTGAATTGCTGTAAGCTTAATTGCCTTATTGCTAGTTATTATTTTACCATCTGGGCGAATTGTTCTAAGCTTCCATTGAGCAGCATTTCTTTTCCAATTAATTACCTGAAGTCTCGAAAGAAATTTATTCATTGATATTTCTGTATTATTATAAAAAAAAGAACCTATTATGCCAAATGCCTGAATAACAACCCCTTGTGTAATAATAGAATTCTCTCTTAGATCTATCTTCGTTATTTCCTTACGGGATAACTCATTCCACGGAACTATATTCTTAGATACACTGTCCCAAAATTTTATCAAAAATCGTTCTGTATTATTATGTAAATTTGAATTGCCAATGATTCTTTTGTTTGCGACATAAAAAGTATTAAGAGTAAACAGATTGGACGAAAACTTGCCCAGAATATCCCGTTCTTTGTCTGTATAATCATTCAAAAAAGGAACCTGTGACAATACATTTCTATTTATTACTGCTAATTCATCCCTCGAATCATATAATTCAGAAATAGAATTAGAAGTTTTTACCGCATGTTTGTTTAAATCTGTAAATATCTGCTGACTCCTTGCTAAGCCCTGATCCTCATAAAATACGACAGAAATAGTTTCTTTTCCCAACGATTCATCTTCACATAGTGCATCAAGTATAGCTGCCTTACGATGTTGTCCATCATTTATAAGGAATCGTGCATTCATTGACACTTCAAGAATTCCTGTGCCCATACCTTTTCGTGTTTCATGGAATTCAAACTCTCCATCAATAGACGCTGCAAGCGCTGAGAAGACATATGAATCCCTATTCTCTGTTATATATCTACTAATAACTGGTATTCTCGACTCATTTAACTTTCTCTGTGCTCTGTATTCTGGTAGAACATACTCCTCCTCATTAGGAAAAAGCCTAGAAATCATTTCAAGAGGAACCATTGCAATATAATATTTTCGTCCTGCCTGTACCCCGATTACTACAGGAAATTTGTAAGCATAATCCATAAGCCCTCCATAAAAAATGCTATACTTAAGTAGTCTACTTAAGTATAGCATTCACTAATAACACCGTCAATTCAGTTCTGAATACAGTTCCCAAAAAGCTTTATCTTTTAAATAGATGGGTTTGCTATTTCCAATCTTTATAATACTGTGATGTTTTTCCAAAGCTTTTATTGAATTATATATCTGTTGGTTCTCTACTCCTTTTGCTTCTGATTTGAAAACAAACTCCACATCGGAATTTTTTAAATCAGAAACATTATGGACAACCCAGGTTAAAATATACTTTGAATAATCATCCTCCCCATTGCCAAAATGCGTAAGAAACTGTGTAGAAAGAATAGTTCCAACGCCAAATTCTCTTCCCTCTTTTAATATTTTTTTTAACACCGGGAAACCTTTACTCATAAAATTATCTGCTTCATCTACAAGAATAAACTTTGTTAGTTGCCTATAATTACCTTGCATCTTGCTTGATCCTAATGCCTGCATTTGCGAATAAAACAAATCTAATGTGATTGCTATTATTAGATTTTGTATATTTGGATCATAGCCTGATAGATCAATAACTACTACACCATTAAGTAACTCAAATAAAGACCTCGTCTCATATGGATTCGGTTGAAAAATCTCAAACATATGTATCGTGTCCAATGCTGCAGACAAAGAATCACCTTTTTTAATTTCATCATCATTGATATACCGCTGATAAACCTGTTCAAATGTCGGCGCAATTTTTCCCCAGGTGTCTTTATTGTTTGGAATTATACCATTTGCATTATAAGTGTCTAAAATACATTGTAGTAAAATATTTTGTTGTTTAGGCCCGAGATTATAAACCCTCGAAAGTGTATCTTTAAAAGAATTTGCCGTATGTGTAGGAAGCAACGGCTTAAAAACTGCAGATTTTATAAGAGACAAAGGGTTAAAAGGTAAATGATATGGCGGATATATCTCTGCATTGGTGGCCTTGATAAAATCTTCCTTGCTCTTGTTGTAATCTCCTTTATAATCAAATATCAGCACCCCAAGTTCTTTACCCTCTACATTATTTTTTTGCTCTCTATATAGTTGTGTAATCAAAGATTTTGTAAACTGAGTTTTACCCGTTCCCATTGTCCCAATTATACCTGTGTTTGTATGAAATACTTTGTTAGTATCATTTGGAGCCCAAACTACATCCTTGCCATCCTGCTTATTTGTCCCAAATATAATACTCATACCATGATATTCGTCTACATCCAAATTATCATTTGGTTCATCGGTATATTTATCTTTTGGTGTAGAAACAGTGACGTTTTCCTCTGTTTCTACATCATTATTATCTGTATCTAGTTCAGATTCAGGGTTATATTTTTCTACTTCTAATTTGGTTAAATCACCTGTAAGATTCTTTACTGAATGTTCACTCAATAGGAAAAGGTTATCATTCTTATCTTCCCGAATTGTATCATAAATATTAATTACATCTTTTAATATAAGTCCAAATTCGTCTCCTTCAGGTATTTCAATAAAGTTAATTGACTCCTCTTTAAATGAGGTTTTTCTTGAAACAAGCAACTTACGAAATGACAAAACGGCACCTTTTCCAAGTAATTCTTTAATGTCGTCAGACATGATATATTCTTCGTTTAATAGCACTTCCCTATAAGTATCTAATACCTTATTCCAATCCTGAGAGTCATCAACATGATATGCCTGCATCTTTTTACAGCTTGTAATCAACAGCTGCATGAGGAAATTACGATTTACTTTGTACAGAATGGTTTCCATTATCTCTCCACCTGGATTAAAAGCCTTATGTAAGCCATCAGCCGTGGAAGAAGCTTGTTTAAATGCCTTTTCAATCACTGTACTATCATTATTTCCAGTTTTAACTTCTATCGGGTATAAATAGACCTTTCGTGGGGCCTCACTAATATTTAACCCAATAAAAAGCAAGTCATCACTTGTTGGTCCTTTTTCAAATCCTAGATTTTTAGCTGATAAAATACCATCTTCTTTCGATAACCCTACTCCACCAGATACACGAAGCATTTCCTCAAGAGAAACCGGAACCCATATGATATCGTCATGTCTAAGATATGCAAGCATAAATTTTATAGCTGCAACAATACTTATTTTTTCACGACTAAATGTAGAATCGTTATTGGCTTTTTTTGAAGAAACTAATCGTAAAAGCCAATCTCCATTAACTGCATTAAAAAGATTGATAATTTTTTTTACATCAATTGTATCAGCTTCTACGCCTTTACTATTTAGATACTCCATTATTACCTGTGAATACTGCTTAGACTTTTGAGTAACTGTAATTGCATCATATCCGCTACTAGATGTATATTGATCACTATAATGAATGATTAATAAATCACTTGTAGCTTCTTTCTCAGTAAAAAAATCTAAATCAACTTTAGGATCTACAAATACAACCCAATTGGAGCTTTTATAAATATAATCCATCTTTTTTTCTGCAAGCTTATCTATCTGAGTTGATATACTATTTTCTGTATAATAAGGATTCCCTGATTTTTCCACCTGCATCAAAGAATTATACCTCATGGCCAATTGCGTAAGGTCATTCAGATTAGCATATTTTACGCCAAACCCCGTTCTATATTTTTGCCCATACTTACTAGAAGGTACTCCCGAAAGAATTCCCCCAAGCGATACCCCAGTTTCAATCTGACTCATAGTTGCGATTTCGGAGGTAATTTCAGACTCCATTTCATAAAACGTGATATGGGAATATACATAGTCGGTACCATTATCATTATGAAAATAGCATTCTATGTTCTTCGACATAATTCCATCCAAATTATTCATGGAAGTACCATTCTCAATATACAATTTTAAATCATCCAAATAATTCTTGAGTACTGTGTACTCTTTTATATGTGCGAATGCATTATCATTTATATCATTTCCATATATATGAATTTCCAATCTAATAAGTTTATCTATATCTGCATTTCTATTAATCGCGTGAATAAAGAACTGTGCTATACCTACAAAAACTTCGCTACAATCCCCCATATTAATTAAGTTGATACGTACAGTCCTATTGTTGATTTCATTGAAAATGTACCTAAAATGTGATGTAAACTCATATATTTTTTCTTCAACTAATTTTGGAACATAACGTCTGCTTCCCCGATACTTTTTATTTTCAACTGGAGCATAATATTTCCATTCTTGAGAAAAAAGTCGATCTGATACCTTATAAATCATCTTATTTCTCTGGATATAAGGCAGCAGATTGATAGAATTAAGCCTCTCCAAAACAACATCTGATGCGCAGTCTATATTTTTTTCTTTAAGCAGAGTAAGTTGATACATTACATTCAATGGGTGCAATGGGGTAAATAATATTTCTTCATTATTTTTTCCAACAGATATTGTTCCTAAATATAATGCATTTTCTTGTTCAACAGTTAAATTTGTTCCATTAGCCAGCCCATCATAACAGTTTTCAAACGCATTAACATATTCCAAAGCTAAGTCATAGATTTTAGAATCACCTAAATACGCCAACGAAGGAACAGTACGTTCTTTTTTTAGAACTCTCAATAAATTTAAATATGCTGATGAAAGCCTGTTATCAATATTCAGTTCTATGCTCTCAATTTTGGTAACGTCATTATTGTAAAACGATTTACATACACCGTAAAAAATTTCCCCATCAAGTATTTCTTGCTCAGCCTTCAGCTCTTTCAACAAATTGGCTTTAACAAAATATTCTTGCGAATCACTAAAAACTGCGCCATCATCATATTGGAAACTTCGCTTTGTAGCGTACTTATCCCTTAAAATTTTCTTACCAGTAATCTCAATACTTTTTGCTTCATCCGGATACAAAGTAAATGGTACTACTAAACCAGAAAAATTAATACCTATATTGATACCAGTACTATAATTTGATAATTCTTCCTCGGTTGAATATAATATCAGCCGTTGATCTATGCTACAGTTATAAATATCGTGGTCCCCGAGTGGCTGAGGAGTTATATCTGTTCCATTTGGATTAAAAACCAGATTTGTCCCCACCCCGGCAATTTTAACCTTACTTTTTTTCCTATCTTTACTAATTTTTAAGCTAAAACTATGCTTTAAAGTAGAAAGCAAGTAGTCTGCTTTAATATCAACTATACATAGCTTAAGCACATATCTTATATCATTTGATTCATCTTGTATTCCTATCTCATGGAATGAAATATCATCTCCGGAAAATTCAAAAATTATATAATTACCTTTTTTGTTATAATCAGCATCATCCTTAACTATGCTGCTATTGGCAATTTTTGTATTACAATTAATTTTCAAAAATATCTTTGAGTAATGCTCAGGATTGAAAATGAACAAATTTTTCCTTCGTCTTTTAGCTGTTTGTGAGCCTTCACATCTAATAATAAACTGTTCATTAAAAACTAATTCATTACATGGTTCATCGCCATAAACAGTAATATCGCTATCATCTATTTTTAATGGTTTTTCCTGCTTAGCTTGTTTTTTTTGCATAGCCTCTAATAAGTCTTCATAGGGAAACAAACTACTCCATTCATCCAAATATTCATTTTGTGCTCGCTCCATCTTATTAATGTATGATTCCTCAAAATCTTTTGCTATTTCTGACTCTAAATTTCCAAGACGTATCCCTCTATCAATTTTCTCAAATAAAATATTATTCTCATTTATTAATTTATCAATTTGCTTTTTCCCATAATTCTGATATTGAGTTTTACCATCAATCGGAAATAATCGAAACCCAGCAAAATGTGTTTTATCTATTTTTCCACTACTTACTATAGCAAGTAAATCACTGTATTCATATATTGATGCTTTATCACTAAATACGTCATTATCCCGGCGGTCTATTTCAAATTTTAAGATTCTCTTCTCTGTCTCTGTCAGTTGTGTACTCCCATCCACCATTTCTCTAATTTCGCACATTAATTCATCTGCATGAAAAGGCATTCCGCTAGCTGAAAGATCCCTAGATCCACTTTTTGCACTATCTATTAATTTTGAGGAAATCATAAGTAATGGAATTTGCTGGTCATTTGCTGCATTTCTTAATGTTGCACATAAAAAGTCGTTTGACATTCCATTTATTTGCGATGCGATAATAACCTGGTTGTCCATTACTTTAAGCGAAAATGTCTTATATATGCTTCCGTCGCCGCATCTATAAGAGAATTCACCTATAGAGTTATTCATCTCAGCTATTTTTCTCAGACTCTCAGTAACCTTTTCAACCATATCCTCATCATCAAGTTTCAAGCAAAAACTCTCACCCTTTAACAATATTCTATCTGAGGCTACCGTCTGGAAATAATAGTTTATTTTTTTGGCAATAAAATCATAAAATTCTTTTAACATATTGTGCATCTCCACTATCACTCTTTTTATCTATTAAATTTAATTTAGTAAAAAATTCTTGTAAGTGTTCTTTTGAGTTATTATCTAAATATATTCCTCTACGTTCATATTCTTTATATAGATCATTCAAGCGAATTTTTTCCTTGTTTTTCAATGATATCTTAGTCAGAAAAATAATATCTCTTTCTGTGAGATTTAATACTAATCCAGATTTTTTCCTATTTTTAATCCACCGATGCTTACAAAAATCGCTAAATTTTTCACTATAGGATTGACTTGCTCTTTTTCGTTCTGTTTCCTCAAACTGTGCTTTTACACATTTAAACAAATGGATTATAGCTTCCTCTGTTTGTGTTTTACATTCATTAATTGGTATATCTGCAAATTTATTATAATCACTTATATAGGAGCAATATATTTTTTCTGCTTTCTTAATTTCATTGGACACGATTTTATCTTCGTCCTTGTGATTATTAACATATTTTTGGAATTCAATATAATCCCAAGCATCTTCAGAATTTGTCTGATTAAGTATTTCCAATGTAATGGCATGACTAAACATGTGATTTATACTTGCTTGAATTTGTTCCCACCCAGATGTGCAACACAATCGATTCTTACTAACTTTTTCCCAATCCAAGGCATAATAGAACTCGACCATTTTATCACGATCACCCGCACAAAATCTGTCTAATGTAATACAAGTCTGTGACACATAATAAAAATAATACAGTGAAAATAAATTTGAAAAATCGTCCAGTGAAGTCATCCCATATTCCAACATAAAACGAAAATCATCCCTAAATTTTTCCTGTATATTTATTTTTATACGAAAATACGGTGCTTTATTATCTTCTGATAAAACAGTATTATGTTCCATAGCACCTATTACCAAGCGTTCAAGTACATTGATTTTATACTTATCTTTTACCTGTTCTATAAAATCACAATCCTCTGAATTGAGCCCAAATACCGAGAACAGAAAGTGTGCCAAACCATCTACACTTTTATTAGAAGTAACTAATTGATACGGATATAGCCCAAGACTTTTAGCAACAAAATCATTTCCTACGAAAAAAAAATTTTTAATAATATCCTTGAATGTATCAATATCATTATCATCAACTTCAACGTCATCTAAAATCACTTTAAATAATGAATCAAAGTCTATTTCTGCTGTTTTTGTTCCATGAACCTCTCTAAAAAATGCGCTTACAACATCTTCTAGATTAGTAATAATTGGATCATTTTTCTTTGAAGTTGCTTTAAAAGGAAATAGCTTAAATTCTTCACCATGCCTATGCGTGAGAGTCCTTGACTCTTCTTTAACACTAAAACTTTTAATAAATTTACTTTCATTGAAAATATATTCCATCACTTTACCACCTTAAATTTATAGCCAAATGTTCCCTTTGAAAGATTTGATTTTATACCGTTTTCCGAGACTATTGATAACAATTTGGTCAATGATCCAGTCTGTAACATCCTGTTTACAAAACTTATAAAATCAGCATGATTGTTTCTGTCATTTGCTGTCTGTATATAGCCAAAATTTAATTTATAAATTAACTCAAACAACGAATAATCCAGATCTAACATAATCGTATTGTTGCATTCGTCCATAAATGCCACTGATATGGTCGGCACAAATCTAAATATCTCATCAGTTATTTCAGGCTGAGGTACATGTTCCACATATGGGTTGAAGTTAACTTCTTCATATAAAGAAAATCCATTATATCCGCTATTCAAGCAAAGGTTTGATTCTTGATCATTTCCACACCATTGATTGACGGCAACTTCTATCATTGAGTAAAGCTTACTTAAGTTTTTTACTTTTCCAGCATTAAACCAATAAAGATTATGTATGTATTCATCATATATTGCATCTTCTTCCAACTGCTTTTCTACTTGATTTACGCGTACAAAAAAATTATAAAATTCAGCTCTAAGATTTTTATCATCATTAATTATTTTTAACATTACTGGATTATTAAAGATGCTATTGTATGACGTATCTTTAATCACCTCACATATATCGTTGGAAATATGGGAACTAACATAAAATGCTATAGCCTTTTCATCCGCTTGCTCAGACCTGATCAACAATGGGTCATATTTTTTTATTGTATTCATCAATGGAGTCACATCACATGAATCAAATATAAGTGATGGTGTTACTTGTTTCATAAATTCCCTAAGATACGACGAATCATTAATCAGGCTCTGATTCTGGTTAAAACTGAAACTTTGTGCAACTAGAATATCATAAACAAAATTTAGGATTTCCCTTGTTGTTAAAATCACTTTATCTTTTATAATAGCCTTTATCAACAGTTGGGCGATAAATCGCCGATTTGCCCCTGCCATAAGAAATTCATAATTTTTCTTTACAGGACATCTTGTAGAAAGAGGACAACTCACACAATTATTTTCATAGGATTTCAAAAAAATATTATCATCGGAGTTTCCAAAAATTTTATCCAAAAGTTTTTCTATATATCCCGCTTTTGCACCATTTTCAGTTAGCGAATACATATGGTAATCCGAAAAACTCACATAGTAAAAATGTCCACCAGCATCATCTTTTGTATCATTTACCTTTGAAGCAAGAATATTATTTTTCTCTACATAATTTTTTAAGTTCCAATAAGATTCCTCGTATTGTGACTCCACAAAATTACTAAGAACACCTAAATTAATAGCCAATATAATATTATTCCCTGGTTCTTCTAAATTCTCATCTTTAAAAGAAGTAAGAAGTTCATCCAATGTTTCAATCGCCGTTTTAGAAGGCGAATTACTTTCTGTTGCATCATTGAATATCGTGTATCCCTCTAACAGCTTCTCAGAATCTGCATTTTTCAAATAAGACAATAAATGAGATTTACCATCTCCCGCACTCCCGCATAAAAGAATTAGGCTCTTTTTGCTGGAGCCATTTACCTTTCTCAAAATCTTCCTAAGATCATCTTCTGCGGTTCTAGGAACATGCATATATAATTTAAAATCATCAAATTTTTCAACATTATCAATTGATTCACTTGAAGATTTTCTTAATCTATTCAACGCACTTACAAATTTACAGATTCCCATTATGTATTATCCCCCAACGATTTCACTTATAAATTTTAATTTTATAAATAATATCTCTTATACTCCACACAAAATCCAACAGAACAAAAGCTGAGAATGCCTTATGTTCTCAGCTTTTCTTCATTTGTTATATTCTTGATTAATTTTCTTTTTCCTGCAAATATTAAGAATTCTTTACTTAATATTTTCTCAAATGACGCTTTTTCCAGTTATTTTTCAACTGTTTTTTTAGATTATTCTAAAATGCCGTTACTCTTGCCCTTATTTGTTTTCGGTATAATATCCATTGAGGTGGTAACCATCATGGATATTGGCTATAAGATTAGGAAACGACGTAAAGAACTGGACCTGACACAGGTCGAGCTTGGGCAAAAAATACATAAATCATCGCAGGTTATTTCCAATTGGGAACGGGGATATACCACTGGTATTGTTTCTGAAGACTTGCATGAGCTGTCTATGGCCTTATCTGTTCCGATTGATTACTTTATCCCCACCCATGATGCGAATACCACACCACAAGATGTCCCACAACTTGACCAGCGTCTGGAAGCTATTATCCGTGTATATCCTAACCTAGATGAAAAGTCCAAGGACATCATCGATGCTATTATTAAACTTAATACAGGCGCACAAAAATAAGGCCTTTGCCTGCTGCAGGATCAACTCCCCCAGCACCGCAAAAGCCTTTTTAGTTTTCAATATTGCATTGCTCTCTCCGCATGGTGTCCAATTTTTTTCATTTTGCCGACTTCGGCAAAATGGTGAACATAGCTTCTGATACTATTCGTGAATTTCCACCGTTTTTATTAATACTATAGCAAGGTGGCAAGCATTTTATTGGATTTAAATTGCACTCTGAATAAAATTAATATATAATTAACAACAACATATATTTATTATGTATATTCAATTTTTATTTTTATATAATACGTAATGTTTACATATTATTCAAATTTATTATTGTCATCAGTTCTCTCTTAATTTGCAAAAGGAACAATATGAGTTAAATATTATTTTTATTGACATAAATGCAGGAAACATGATAGCATTTATTCAAACGAGCCCAGGCGCACGATGTGTAAATGGGACCTTGGGAGTCATGTTTCTAACGAGACGTGGCTCCCTTTTTCATTTTATCTGAATAATATCTTAACACTCAAATAAAGCTAAATACCGACCCACAAAAATAAGGCCTTTGCCTGCTGTAGGATCAAATCCCGCAGCACTGCAAAAGCCTTTTTATTATGCTAATTATTTGCCTTTTCCCTTAAGAGCGGTAGTCACAGATAGCCTCATACATTCTATCAAGGCCCTTGGCGATTATTGCCCGTGGCATAGCCAGGTTAAGGCGGATATAGCCCTTGGCATTTCCTACAAAAAGGTCGTCGCCACCTTCCAGGAGCACTCCAGCTTTATTGGCAAAGAAATCCGACAATTTTTCCACTCCCGGCAGACATTTCCCCATATCCACCCATGCTAAATATGTAGCATCAGGTATTTTAAATACCGCTTCTGGCAGCTTATCCTTTAGGAAATTATCCACATATCTAAAGTTGCCATCCAGATATTCCTTAAGCTCCTTCAGCCACTCTCCGCAATGCATATAGGCAGCCTGATGGGCCGCAATAGAGAGAGGGTTCAGCATACCGATATTCTTGTCCCGCCCTTTAAAATCATGGCGCAGCTTCTTATCACGGATAATAATATTGGAAAACATCAACCCTGCCATATTAAAGGTCTTGCTGGCGGACATACAGGTAATTAACCTTTTATAATCCGGCATAACCTTGGCGGTAGGAATATGCTTCACCCCTGTACGCAACAGATCACAATGAATTTCATCGGAAATAATCCACAAATCATTTTTCTCCACTATTTCCGCTACATGCTTCAATTCAGCCTCAGTCCATACCCGCCCCGATGGATTGTGAGGATTGCACCAAATAAGCAGCTTCACCTTTGGATCAGCGGCAATTTTCTCAAGGTCATCAAAATCAATATTGAATTCCCCATGCTCCTTCAAGAGCGGTGCCTTAATATATTCTACACCATTGTATTCCGCTGCGTGCTGAAAATATCCATAGGCAGGTGTATGAATAATAACCTTTTCATCCTTTGCCACCAACAGTTCTATAAGCTGATACAAGGCAGGAATCACCCCTGCTGAAAAGGTCAGCTCCTCCTTTGGGAAGCTCCAATCATACATTTTATTACACCAGGCTGAAAAAGCATTGTAATAATCATCCTTAAACATCATGGTATAGCCCATAATACGGCGGTCCAGACGCAATTTTACAGCATCAATAATAGGCTGAGGCGTAGCAAATTCCATATCTGCCACCCACATCCGCACAAAATCTTCGTCCTTATATGGAAAAACCTTCTCGGGCCCCGCATGGAAAATATAGCCCCTAAAGCCATCAGTATTCAGTGCATTGGTATTCTGCCGATCCACTATTTCATCAAAATCAAACTTCATTTTCCCTCTCCCCTCATTCTCCAAAGGAATACCTAAACATATACTATCTTAAAAATAATTCTGGCTAAGCTCCACCAGGCCATGCTCCAATAACCGCCAGAACTCCCTATAGGTCAGCTTCTCTCCGCTTACAGAAAACAGCATATTATTATGGCTCCAATGGGCAGCATAGTCAATCGGCATATCCTTCTCGTAATAAATCTCCGCTATAGCTACAGACAAACCATTGATTTTTTCCTTGTTCCAGGTAGCTCCATATATGCCGCTGATATTGTCATTCGTCAGCTCTGTGCAACGGGCTGTGCGAAGGCGGAATTTGCCCACTGGCTGACTATCTGAACAATACTCTATGTCAATGACATCACCGCCAATGACCCAGACCTGATTTACATGATAGCCACTGATGGATGGAAGGTATAAAGGCTGAAAACCAGCTTCTGCCTTTGCCTCTGCCACAGTATTATAAGACACCATAGGGTTTGGCATTCCAACCATTTTTTCAGCTGCACTGGCCGTGCTAATGCAGAAAGTTCCTATGGTTAATACGGATAATAAGCCGATAATCTTCTTTTTCATCACGAAATCCTCCTAATTATTTTCTACTATATAATTATACCCAAACTATATAAAATCATTATTCCACTTATTGTGAAAAATTCCTTCTACATTTTCCCGGATAATTATTTTTTTAAACCAATAACATTTGGTGGTCTAAATGGATATAAATAGTGATAAAATATTACTCCAAAGGGGGCGTCTAACATGATGATCATTCAGTTGGTTTTAACCGCTATCATATTGGGAATAGTTTATAACGCCATTGTTCAAATTTTTCTTCTTTAGAAGAAAAATATTCCAATTAGCGTTTCAACGAGCAGGGAGATATGCTCACCAGCTGTTGTAGTTTGTTTTCCCCCACCTAAAGAGGTGGGGGACATCTTAAAGCTCGTTATAAAAGAATGCTTAAATGGGAATGTGATACGTCCATTAATAAAAAGCAGGCTTTTGTACCAATATTTTTAGGCGTACTTGCCACTATACTAACGCTGGCATTTGCATTAGGAATTGCCCTTACATCCCGCTTTATTTATTAATGACATCGATGATTACAGAGCAGGAATGTGGATATTGGTCGGTTTGGGCTGCCTCATTTTTACCACATTTTTCCAAATTATTGTTATAAAGCACGTAAAACGGGACGCAGAAAAATACTCAAAGATGCTGATGTAAATCGCGTTATGATATTAAAAAGGCACCCTGCTATATATCATCATATATGGTAGGGTGCCTTTAATTTTTATTATTTTTTAACGTTATTTAACCCTTAAAAAAACATTTATTTGAATCTATTATTTAGCTGACACATACTTTGCCTTGCAAATGGTCTGGGTCAGGGTGCCCATTGGGCAGAACACACACCAGCTTCTGGGCTTATAGATAAGCATTGCCACGATGGCTATTATCTCAGAGGTAAGCATCAGGCTATATAGACCGAAGGCAAACTGGGCCACCCATAGTGTAATTCCCACAGAATAGGTCCAGTTCCATGGCAGCTGGAAGGTCCACAATACAGTTACTGCCTCCTGAAGCCCCTGGATTTCACTGCCCACCAGCCAGGAAACATAGATGATATTGAAGAACATGGCGAAGAAGAAAACCATAAAGCCATATCTGAAGGCCTTGCCCTTCATCCACTCCGGCATTTCCCGGCGGAGGGATAGACCTACCTGACTGCCAATTACCCGCAAAAACTGACCTCTATCACAGTAGCGGTTACAAAACAGCTTATTGCCGCCCCCAATGGCAAAAATCAGCGGCAAACAGAAGCTGATAAGCCCCAGCCATGCAAATAAAATGTTCACAAATCCCAAAGAAAAATAAATTATGGACCATATCCAAAGATAATGAAACCAATGACGCTGCTGCTTCATGACCGCACCTCCACCCTAATGGCCGATGCCGGACACTCCTTAGCACACATTCCGCAGCCAACGCATTTTTCCTCTATAGGCTTGGCAAAGACTCCGCTGACTATTTTCATAGCCCCAGTGGGACAAACATCCGCACAGGTTCCACAAGCCACACACACATTGCTATCCACCACCGCATGACGTGGTGATAATTTCCCCATAATTAAAAATCATCCTCCTGCTCAGTTCTGTATATCCAAGCCAAACCATCTGGCATAGGAGAAGCCACCCATCAGATTACGCACTGTAAACCCGTGTTGTGTAAGCATTCTTTCCATATAATAGCCGTTGATTCCCACCCGGCAGCTAACTATAATAGGGCAATCTTTATCCAACTGATCCAGCTGGTTTCTCAGCTTAGGAGCCGGAATATTTACAGCGCCCTTTATATGGCCTGCTCCAAACATTTCAGGGCTTCTCACATCAATAAGAAGCGCCCCCTTATCCAGCTCAGCCTCCAATTCCTCCGGCAGAAGCGGATTCGTCAGCCCCCGAAGGATATTATCAGCGTAGTAGCCTGCCATATTTACAGGGTCCTTGGCTGAAGAAAATGGTGGTGCATAGCAAAGCTCCAAATCCATCAAATCCTGCACCGTACCACTAAAGCGGATAACAGATGCGATTACATCAATGCGCTTATCTACACCCTTTGAACCAATGGCCTGGGCTCCCATCACCTTACCGTCCTTCATGCGAAAGATCATTTTCAGGGTGAAATTTTTGGCTCCCGGATAATAGGTGGCGTGATCTGCCGGGAAGGTAACAGTAAATCTGTAATCCCTGCCGTACACTAAGCCCTGTCTCTGAAGAGCTCTTTCATTCATGCCGGTGGAGGCCGCAGTGAGGCCAAATACCTTCAAAACAGAGCTGCCTACAAAGCCACGATATTTCCGCTGAGCACCGTTTATATTATCAGCTGCCAGCCGCCCCTGACTGTTAGCAGGTCCTGCCAAAGCCAGGGCACCAGCTTCACCGGTCTGCCCGTTATAGGTCTGTACCGCATCACCAACAGCATAGACCTCCTTGAAATTGGTCTGCATATATTCATTTACAACTATATATCCCCTGTCATTCAAGGCAATACCGCTGTCCTGCAAAAAACCCGTATCCGGGCGCACGCCTATAGACAGCACCACGAAATCTGCCGCCAGCATTTCCCCGGAGGAAAGCTCCACCTTAATACTGTCATCTGGTTCGTGATGAAATTCCTTCACACCGTCACCCAGCTTCAGATTTACCCCATTGCTTCGCAGTTCATTTTCCGCCTGCACCACCATATCTGTATCAAATGGCGCCAAAATATGAGGTGCTGCCTCCACAACAGTGACCTCCAGCCCCTGCTGTCTTATATTCTCTGCAGACTCAATGCCCACAAAGCCACCGCCAACCACCACGGCCCTGCCGGAAGGATAGTCCTGGCTCAGCCTATGGAGTATATCTGCATCCGGAACATTCCTAAGGGTAACGATATTTTTATGCTCAATACCCGGAATCCCAGGAGTTAGAGGCTTAGCACCCGGGGCCAGCAGCAAGGCATCATAGTGCTCCTCATATTGGGTATCACCAAATCTCACCTGCACCGTTTTACTTTCAGGATTTACGGAAACAACTTCACTGTAAATCCGCACATCTATATTAAATAACTTCTTAAATCCAGCTGGATCCATAACAAACAAGTCGTCCCTATGCTTAATGGTGCCACCTACATAATAAGGCAATCCACAATTGGCAAAGGAGACCTCCCCGCCCCGCTCGAACATTATTATCTCTGCATCTTCTTCAAGACGGCGAAGCCTGGCAGCTGCAGTAGCACCGCCGGCCACACCACCAACGATTAAATACTTTTTCATACCAGTTCACTCCTAAAAATTTCAACATTCTTAACAGCTTAAAAATAAATTATTACGAAAATAAACAGGATAAGATTGCTTTAATCCTTTCATCCTTCAGTCTATACGTAATCTCCAAACCATTTCGCTCTCCCTCGATGATACCAGCCTGACGTAATTTACCCAGATGCTGGGACACGGTGGACTGAGGCACCTCCATACAGCACTGCATGTGGGTCACATTGCAGCCACCGCTACGCCACAAACCACGTACAATACACAACCTGACCGGATGAGCGATAACCTTTAACAATTCCGCCTGCTCCTCCAGTGCCTTCATATCTTCAATCATATTCCCGCCTCCATAAATAACAGTGCCACAGCAATTCGTTTATTTTTTGTATATCCATATATTACGTTTTTTGAATATATTTGTCAAATTATTTTTTAACGCAAAAAATCCGGACCCATAATCAGATCCGGGTTCTACACGCTTTAATTAAGTATAAATTTAAAAATTAAATGTTATGAGACCATTTTTTACAGGCTTCCTCATAGCTTTCACACTCCATGGTAAAGCCCCTGCCACTTACCTCGGAGGTATCAGAAACTATCATGAAGGCCTGTGGGTCATAATGCTCCACTATAGCTTTCACCTGAGCCACCTGAGTAAGGCGCACCACTGTGAAGAGAACATCACAGCTCGCCCCGGACATGCCGCCCCGACCGTTGATGTATGTAACCCCGCGATGGATTCCGGACATTATTTCATCACAAATTTCACTGGACTTTGGGGAAATAATCACAATGGATTTTTCCCTGTTAAAGCCTGCCACCACACGGTTTGTAAGCTCAGCAGTTACATATATTCCTGCAAACGACAACAGGGCCTCCTCCAGCTCAAACATAAATGCAGAGGCTGACACAATGGCAAAGTTCAATACCGCCACCGCTGTACCCAAATCCACAGAGTAAAACTTCTTTATAACTGCTCCCAGTACATCAAGGCCTCCGGTATTGGCATTGGCACGGAACACCAGGCCGAAGCCGATACCGCTTAATACGCCGCCGAATACTGCATTTAATATAGGATTGGCACACACCCTCCAATCGATAACAAAGGCCGTAGCATCAAGGATGAGGGAAAACGCCACCGTACCGATTATGGTATCCATGAAATACCGCTTGCCGAAAATTCTATAGGCCAAATATAAAATTGGCAGATTGTACACCAGATTCTGGGCACCCACCGGCAATCCCGTCAGATAGTACACGATCATTGATATACCACTGATACCACCTGTGAGAAGATGTGCCGGTATAAGGAAAAGGTTGAATCCCATTGCCGTTATAAAACATCCCAATAAAATCAGGCACAGTCTCAAAAAAACCTTAATTGCCGATTTTGTCATATATCACACCCGCTTTCCCGACAAAACACCCGCTGGTGCCGATTATCTCCTCTATGGGGAGCTTCTCCATCAACACAACGGGTGTCAAACTGCATTATCCTTTTTTTCTTCCTGATATTCACTATTTCCCGGGTCAATCTCTTTATCCTTAACGCTATCCTGAATCTTGGTCCAGCACTTCTGATAATGGTCCAGCTCCCTGGTAATAGCCTTGAAGGCCTGCCAGCCCACATCGTTGTGGTTTTGCAGCAAATGCTTGAACTGCATTCTCGGAATGTGCAAAATCTGACATTCTTCCACAGCCTCCAGCAAAAATGAGGACGGTACCCCCAGCACCACCTGCGGATTTAGAAGCTGGCCCTCCTCCACCTCATCCAGGGGCTTCATCCACTCGTCATCCCCCTTGCTGAAACGGGCCACCCTGCCTGTCAGCAGCACCAGCATGGCCGTCTGGTTCACGTTTTCATTGAGGATAACGTCATCCTTTTGGTAGGAAGTCACCCAACAGGAATCCAAAAGGGAACGAATCTGGGTTTTATTCAAGCTAAGCAGAAGCGGGGTTTCGCTGAGAAGGCCCACATTGTACTCCAGCTCATTAGCTTCCATGGTGACGGTCTCGGCAATACTGAATTCTTCCATTCTGCTGTAGGTAATCATAGGATGATGGAACAAATTGTGAGGGGTCCAGTGCTTGTCTATAAGCAATGGCCAGCTCAGCAGGAACATATACTCCTCATTACTGATGCGGAAAATGTATATGCGCAGCAGCTTGCCCTTACGCAAGTCGAAGGGACGCCGACGGTCTGCTTCGGCAATACGGTGCATGGTATCCATCAAATCATTTGGGTCCAAGGAATCCGCCGCCCTGAACACGGGCTGGATAGTATTGGAATTCAGAATGATCCGCCACAGCTTGCCGTTGCCGAAATAATAATTGGTCCTTAGATAAGGGTCACTCATAACCTCATCACGAAGAAAGCCCAAATAAGACACAGGAGCGATTCTGCCCCCTACCCTGAAAATGGCCTGAACAGCAGCTCTGGAGTGCTGACCCTTTTCATTTAGGACCTTCAACTCCTCCTCATCCACAGTCACAATATCCTTTATATTATTGCCATATATCTTCCTAAGTTCCTCCATCATGGTGGAGCTTACATTCCCCACACGGAATCGAGGCTTGGAAGTAGTCGAAATAATATCCATGACACAGAGACTCCTTCTCTAAACTTTGAATCCTTTCTAATAATTTTATCGAAATCTCCCATTTAATATTAACATCAACCCTCTTTATTTACTAGCAAATATATAGGACAAACAGCCGATTTTCGAAAATCAAAAAGGAAAAACCCTAAAATTGGTAATCCCCTAAGAGGGTGCCGCCCGTAAACAGCATCTTCTTAGGGGATTACTCGCCGCTTTTGTGCACTGAAGTAATTATACAATCCCATTTGTAAAGCATAACTACTTGTATGTGCTTTATTTGACCTTATAATCGTATTTTTACCGCCAAAGCATAAGTCCTATAACAAAAATTTAATAGTTTTTAATACATTTTAAAGGCAAGACCCCATTATTGGACCTTGCCTTGGTTTTTTAGCTATTTTAAATTAAATATTTCATCTATGGTCGTTTGCTGTCTGAAGTTATCACCCACAAGTAATGCTCTGACAGCACATTCAGCAGCTGATGCTCCTGGTCGTCGGAAAGACAATTATGCGGATCCATTTCGTAGTTCCCATAAATCAGGGGTACACGCTTCACCTGAAGGCCGCAGGAGTTAATAAGCTTCTCGGCCTCCTCGGGGCTCTTAAAGAGATTATTTCCTATGTCATCCCTGGAAACCACATCATAAAGCTCCATGGTTTCATCCATTATGGCGTCCCCATGTCCCGGATACAGGGCCTCCGCCACATTCCAGCCATACTCCTTAAAGCTGAAATCCGTGGTAATAAGACAACCGCCCTTGGCATCCAAAAGTTTTTTGATATTTTCAAGGGCCCTCTTCTTTTCCCCGTTACTCAAAAACATCCACAGTCCCTCTGAAACCATGCACATAGGGGCCTTAATATCCTGGGCAGCCTGCTGCATTTCCGCTGCGCTGGTTACCCCAGCCATCTTGTAATGAAGGAATTTCTTCTCCTGGGGAGTCAGATAGGAAGTGAGCTTTCTCATGTCCCTTACCACCGAGGCAAAATCACAGCCCGTGTAGTTTTTTCCCTGCTCACACATATAAATTCCCCTTGGGGAATAGCCACAGCCCAGCTCCATTATCTCTGTATAGCCATTAGACAGACAATAAATATTAAGGGCATCATAGTTTATCCGCCGAAGGGTCTGATTCATGTTGTTTATGCGCTTATAATCCGGCAAGCTGCTGTCCACAGCAATAGTCCGATTGCCGATTAGCTTCAAAATGGTGACTGCATCCTCATTGCCGGCCCCGGCCAGCCAATCAAGATTCAGATATGCCGTATCAGAAACGGCATAGGTGTTTTCCTCCATTTCCACCGTTTCTGACTTATCCAATGCTTCTGCCGCCATTACATGGTTCGTCCCCAGGGAAAGGCAAAGACCTCCCCACGCCATGGAAACGGCCAAAAGCAGGAGCTCACATTTTTTCATATATAACCCCATCCCTTTTAAGGTGTCTCTCTCCATTGTTCCGTTATTTTTTCTTACTGCTTCGGGAACATGCCAAAAGCAAACATGGTCATTGCCACAGAGCCCATGGTAAATACCCTGTTTACAGCCACCCCGTCATCGCCGTCTGCCGCCCCAAGGGCATAGAGCAACGGCCAATAATGGTCAACCGTTGGAACTGCATATTCTGAATTTGGGCCAATCTCCCAATTAAGAGCCCTATCCTCATGGTGATACTCAACAGCACGGCAAATGTAATTATTAAAGGCAATAGCCTCCTGGGTGCCCTCACGGTTTCTAAGGGCCGCTTTATCAGCTGTATAGCCGACTTTTTCAGGATCATATACAACATTTCCGCTGCCAAAAATGAGATACCCTTCGCTGCGAAGCTGGGCAAGGGCTTTGCCCAAATCATAGCAGTCCTGGGCCGTAAAATTTTTATTTACAGACAACTGTACCACGGGAACATCTGCCTTGGGAAACATGTGAACCAGAACAGACCAGGTCCCGTGGTCAATGCCCCATTCATCATTAACAGATACCTTGTCCCCCAACAGCTCCAGTACCCGCTGCGTCAAATCCCCACATCCCGTTACGGGATAGGCAACCTGTAAAAGCTCCTCCGGGAACCCCTGAAAATCGTATTCCTGCTTTGGCTGAGGGGCACTCTGAATATAGGTTCCCTCTGTAAACCAATGAGCCGAAATTGCCAATATTGCCTTGGGCTTGCCAAATATTCGAAGAACAGATTCCCCTACAGCCCGCATCCCTGCGGTAATGTCATTCAAATCCAGAGCTGTCATGGGGCTTCCATGTCCGGAAAAAATGACCGGCATCCTTATATCATCCATAAATATTCTCCTCGAAATCTCTATACATCCATTTCAGTTATTAAGTATATCACATAATTATCTAATGTTCCCTTAAAAATCAAAGCACATCCACAATTGCTCTCATAAGTCTATTAATATCCACCGGCTTGCTTATGTGAT
Source organism: Anaerovibrio sp. (assembly GCF_045637405.1). GTDB lineage: Bacteria > Bacillota > Negativicutes > Selenomonadales > Selenomonadaceae > Anaerovibrio. Next base: position 6,531 of record NZ_JAZTZI010000117.1, on the reverse strand, counting down.
TCTGCATACCGGCCTCCCTGCAGTTGCGAATATCCTCCTCGTAGGCATCTGCTGACATGGCAATTATTGGCACAATACCTGCGTCAGGACGATGAAGCATACGAATCTTTCTGGTGGCAGTAAGTCCGTCCATAACCGGCATTCTTAGATCCATAAGAATCAGCTTATAATGGGCCGGCTCACTGGCACTGTAGATTTCCACAGCCTCCCGACCATTATGGGCACAATCAATCATATTTGCCCCATAATCTTCCAGCATAAGCTGCGCCAGCTCTACATTGATTTCGTTATCCTCCACCAATAAAATAGGCACATCCCGCAATATTTCCTTGGATATTGCCTCTATGGCATTTGCATCAGATTGTCCTTCTGCAGCCACCATCTTAGCATCCTCTTTTACTGTCCTTATAGGCACGCTGAAAATAAAGGTAGTACCTTCACCCAGCTTGCTTTCTACCTCGATAGTTCCTCCCATCATGTTGATGAACTTATGCACCAGGGAAAGTCCCAGGCCAGTACCTCGGGTGTTGACTGTCTCTGCACGATTTTCCTGACTGAAAACTTCAAACATGTGCTGTTGGAATTCCTCACTCATACCGATGCCGTCGTCCTGAATTATTTCCACGAGTTTGGACGTATCCCCGTCTACCTGTACATGAACATCCCATACCACATGACCACCCGCCGGAGTATATTTCACGGCGTTGCTTAGAAGATTCATGGCCAATTGCTGCAAACGAAGACGGTCAGAATATACTATTACACCATCATCCACATGGAGATCTGCCTTAAAATTAATATGGTGATTGTTGGCATTCATGGTAATGGCGTCCTTAATAATATTAAACAGCTCCTGAGGCACTATTCTGTCCTCACGAAGCTCCATTTTGCCACTGGACAGCTTGGACAGGTCAAGAACATCATTTACCAGGGCCAGCATCAGCTTGCTGGAGCTGTCAATACGCTCAAGATAATGCTGTATTTCTTTCATATCATTACATCCACGGGCCAATCTGGTATATCCCAAAATACCATTTAGAGGTGTACGCATATCATGGCTCATGGTGGACAAAAAGCTGCTCTCTGCCTTACGGGCCTGTTCTGAAGCATCCAAAGCGGCCTGCTTGGCATTAAGCTCAGCAAGAACTCTACTCTTATGGGATTTATACATGGTGTAGCCCACCACAGCAACAATAAACACAAACAGTACGAACAATATCAGTATCAGTCTGGTAGGTATTGAACGGATATAGTCCACAATGGTCTGATCTGTATACAGGTTTTTGCTTAAAATATTGGTAATATTAATCTTACCGCCCTGGACAGTCTTGCTGAGAATAGAATTCAGGACGGAATTACCCGGCATGAGCTGACCACTGAACTCAATCCCCAGATCATCCACGCCTTCCACCGTAAAGTTTCCAGAACCGTGCTTTACCGTCAGCCAATTCAGCTGTGCCATATTGCAGTATATAGCATCCACCTTATGGGAGCTCATGGCCTCATAGCATTCCTCAATGGTTGGGAAGGATACGAAATCCATATCTGGTGCGCCTTCCCGTATTGTATTCTCCACATTTGGAGGAACCATCCCCACAAAAGCAGCCGTGTGAATTTCTGCCACATCACTACGCCGCAGACATAAAATACTTAGTGTAAAATAGGTCTTTGTAATAGCCAGGCCAACATTCTCGCTGCCAATTATATCCTGGGAGGTTACACCATAAACGTCCACCTCTCCCTCTTTAAGAGCTCTGGCTATCTCGTCACGGTCGTTAAAAACAACGAACTTCACCTGCCAATTTAATTCCTTGGCTATTTGCTTATACAGATCAGGTGCTACGCCACGGATATCACCATTACTCTCCACGTAGGAAATAGGTGGATTCATTCCATGCACTGCCACCTTCAGCACCGGATGATTGACAATATATTCTTTTTCCTCAGCAGAAAGAGGTATACTATCCTGATAATGGAAATGACGGTATTTGTCATAAAGCTTTTCCGGATAGCGGACATCTTCATAAAGGATCCTGCTCATGGCAGCATCCACTTTATTTTTCAAGGCCATCTGATTCTTGGAAAAAATAGGATAATAGGTATTTGCAGCAATATTAAAAGAAGCCCTATAATTTTTAGTTAATTTTGACCCATAGGTCACAATGCCATCCAGCTCTCCGTCATCCATGGCCTTTTGAAGATCATCATCGTTACTGTAGGTCTTAAAAATTGGATGAATATCGCTCTTATTCGCCCACTCCAGGGCCCGATCATACATAATGGATGATTTCACGACTCCCAAAGTCTTGCCGTTATATTCAGTGGGATTGCCATAGCTAAACCGCGGGTCATCATCGCGCACTCTTATGCTTGCCTGGCTGGTAAATAAACCGTTGCTGCCAAATAAAAACCTCTCAAGCCTTTCAGGATTAGGCGAAATACCCAGGGCCATCTGTATTTCCCCATCATCTAGCCCATTGAACATTTCAAAAATGTCATCGTATGGATGGAAAATCGGCTTAAGGTTGGCATACTGAGCAATCTTATACATAAATTCCGCATCAAAGCCGTAATATACACCTGAATCCGTAGTCATGACTACACCTGGCTGTAAAACAACGCCCACATGAACCGGCTCTCTGGTATCAGGAATCGTGTCCGCATACAGCACATGGGAAGGAAGCAACACTAAAATCATAAGTGCCGTTATTAATATTCGCAAAAAGAAAAATTTATTATTTCGCATCAAAGGTAGCCTCCTTTGCGCTTACAGCTAATTCTACATCATGATTAATTTTTCAAGGCAACAATCAATAGTATGTTAGAGTATACTTCGACACTCACTCGGTGAATCCTTTTTTTCTGTATTTAATCTCAAGGAAAGCCAAAAATAATTTGTATTTTTACTTTTTGCTATTGATAACCATTCTCATATATGTTATACTTTCCTTGCAATTGAGAAAGAATATCAAATAGCCAAGGGGGTGATTTCCATGAATAAATCAATTTACAATCATTATGAACATCAGCTGGCATATCACTGTGCCCCTACCATTAAGGGAATTAAGTGTGGCAGCATGGTGGCTTTTACAGTTGATTCTGATAACTCCTTCCGGAATTTTCTGGAAAGCCACGCCAACTGCTTCCAGTGCCATGGTCTAGCATACCTCCAGCTTTCACGGCAAAGGAATCACACCCTGATGTTTTTTTACAGGTCACAGCTCCTGACCCGCCTTCTTCGTCGCCCCCTGGCTATAGATATTCTAAAAAGCTTTGATTATCCTGTGGAAAGGGGAATTAATGAGGACACTCTCCCTGCCCTGCTGGAGCACTTAAAGTATCGCATCGCTAATTGTAACGGTTTCCCCCATGAAATCGGAATTTTTCTGGGATATCCGCCGGCAGATGTTCGGGCCTTCATTGAAAATAAGGGACAGAATTTCCTCTACAGCGGTTTCTGGAAGGTATATACCAATGAAGCCGCCCAAAAGCACCTTTTCCAGTGCTACAACGATTGTATCAATGCCATGTGTGACCGACTCAAGGCCGGGGAAAGCCTTTTGGAGGTCATGGGTGCCGCATAAATCGGATAATATTTTTAAGCTAGCTTATTTTTTAATGTTAATATAGGAGTTGATATTTTATGAAAATTGCTGTTGTTTACTGGTCCGGTACGGGAAATACCAAGGCTATGGCCGAATCCATGCTGGATGGAGCCAAGGCTGCCGGAGCTGAAACAGACATTTTTTCCGTTGACCAGTTCAGTGCTGACAAAATGGACGGCTATGACGGCTTCCTTTTTGGCTGCTCTGCCATGGGGTGTGAGGTCCTGGAGGAGGCTGAATTTGAGCCATTCTTCCAGGAAGCTGAAAATAAAATTGCCAACATTCCTGTAGGACTCTTTGGCTCCTATGGCTGGGGCTCCGGAGAATGGCTTCAGGACTGGCATCAGCGCTGCAAGGAGCATGGTGCCAAGGTCTACAAGGAAGGTGTTATGATCAACAACACCCCTGATGACGACGGCCTTAAGGAATGCCAGGATTTCGCCCAGAACTTTGTAACCGAAAACTTCTGATACATCCTAATTGTTCTAATTTATAACGAGCTTTAAGATGTCCCCTTCCTCTTTAGGTGGGGGAAAACAAACTACAACAGCTGGTGAGCATATCTCCCAGCTCGTTGAAACGCTAATTGGAAGATTTTTCTTCTAAAGAAGAAAAATTTGAACAATGGCGTTATAAGCCTTACTGGAAAAAAGCTGTGACCTAAAATATTATTAGGACGCAGCTCTTTTTCTATGTTACAATATTCGTATGACATTTTTTTGGTAATTTTTGCAAGAAAAGAGTGATTAATATGAGCATGGAAATGGAATTCATCAGGGTCCTCCCTTCACCCCAAAGTCTGATGGAGGATTACCCTATCAAAAAAAAATACAAGGAAATAAAGATGGAGCGTGACGAAACCATCAAGAATATCTTTTCCGGTGAGGACCATCGTCTGGCCCTTATTATCGGACCGTGCTCCAGTGACAACGAGGATGCAGTAGTGGATTATGTATCCCATTTGGCAAAGCTCCAAGATAAAATCAAGGACAAGATTTTCATCGTACCCCGACTGTACACCAATAAACCCCGTACCATCGGCGTGGGCTACAAGGGCATGCTGCACCAGCCTTCCCCGGAGGGCGAGGAGGATATGCTGGAGGGTATTATTGCCATCCGCAAGCTAAATGTCCGTGTTATTGAAGAAACAGGCCTTACAGGTGCAGAGGAAATCCTCTACCCTGAAGTATTCCGCTACCTTTCCGATCTTTTGTGCTATGCAGCAGTTGGTGCCCGTTCCAGCGAGGACCAGCTCCATCGCATGATTGCCAGTGGTGTTGGTATCCCTGTGGGCCTAAAAAATCCTACCAGCGGTGATTTGTCCGTTATGCTGAACTCCGTGGCAGCTGCCCAGCATTCCCAGGAATTCCTTTTCCGTGGCTGGGAAGTACGCACCAAGGGCAATGCTTTCGCCCATTCTATTCTCCGTGGATACGTTGATGCCGCAGGAAACAGCCTGCCAAACTACCATTACGAAACCCTGACCAAGGTTATAAAGATGTATGAGGAACGTGGTCTGGAAAATCCTGCCATTGTTGTGGACACCAACCACGCCAACTCCGGCAAGAAATATCTGGAGCAGATACGTATTGCCAAGGATATTATTAATTCCCGTAATCTTAACCCTGATATCAAAAATATTGTCAAGGGTCTAATGATAGAAAGCTATATAGAAGACGGCTGTCAAAAGGTGGATGGTGGCGTGTACGGCAAATCCATTACAGACCCATGTCTGGGATGGGAAAAGACTGAACGCCTGCTGCTGGATTTGGCAGATATGCTTTAATTTATTAAGAACGGTTAATAATTTTAATGGAGGGACTCTCTATGCAGACTGCGGTTAATATGCTGACCATCGCCCAGGGTATATGGTCAAAATCTCTGGAAACAGCCAAGGTAATTGTAGATGCCACTTCCGGTGCCGGCAAGGACACATTGTATCTTGCCCGTCACAAAAAGCCAGATGCCCATATTTACGCCTTTGATGTGCAGCCCACGGCCATGCTGAAAACAAAGAAAACCACCGAGGAATTCAAGGACAGCATTACCTATGTACTGGACAGCCACGAAAATATCAGCCAGGTGGTAGATGAAAAGCTGGATCTGGTGGTATTTAATTTAGGCTATCTCCCGGGTGGAGACCACTCCATTACCACTGTTCCAAAGGTTACTGTCAAAGCAGTGGAAAATTCCATGAAACAGCTGGCGGTCAACGGCGTTATTTCCATCATGGTATATCCCGGCCATCCCGCTGGCAAGGAAGAAAGCGTACACCTTATGATTCTTCTGGAGGAGCTGCCAAAGGACGAGTATTCCGTGGTAAAGTGCCAGCTCACCAACCACGACTCCACCGCCCCATATCTGTATTTAATTGAAAAGGTGAAGTAATCACATTAACTTTGCTTGAAATATACTATATACGATGCTATACTTAAATCAGCCAAAAGAGATTAGTGTAGCTATAGCACACAAAAACGAACCCCTGAAGAGCGGCCACTCTTCAGGGGTTCTTCTCTTTTAGGGCAAGAGCTAACCCAGGCTAGTTGCTACTATTATTTCCATCTAGCCATTTGCAAATATAGTAGCCGACTATACTCGCCATGACAGAAACAATAAAAGAGATTAGTAATGCGATAGCACACACCCCCTCCCTGTTGCCAGTTTGGTGGGGTAGCAACATAAATATTATACCATATATTTAGTTTGATTTAAATTACTAAACAATTTATCTGTATACCCTTTATATTATTTATTGATTATCAGGATTATCCTGCCTCCATTCATCGCTTTTTCAAATTTATCCTAAAGTAGTATCCAGTACCATCATCAGCGAAAAGCCTACGGCGAACATGATAGTGCCTATGTTTGAATGTTCCCCCTCGGACATTTCAGGGATTATTTCCTCCACCACCACATACAGCATGGC
>NZ_JAZTZI010000116.1:0-17947 GCF_045637405.1 Anaerovibrio sp. | reverse complement strand
AGAGTGACCAATTAAGTTTGTTTGACCCTCGAGACCCGTTTACGGGTTGCTAATAAAAAATGCGTGGCTGGCAGGCCAATAAAAAAGCCCACTTGTGGGCAGCCAATAGAAAAGGGCTATGCCCGAAACTGAAAAACCACCGGCTAGGCGGGTGGCTGTTTATTGAACTTAGAGTTTGGGCGGATGATGGAAAAAATGACATTTATGATTTTTTAATTATGCGGTATAATGATAGTCACGAAACACGTTAATATTTTTTTATGGAGGTAGCATGAAAATTCTAGTAGTTGGCTTAGGTTCAATGGGGCGTAGACGCATAAGACTCCTTAACCAGATATCTCCTAAATTTGAGATAATCGGTATAGACAGTAACCCTGACAGGCAAAAACAGGCAGAGGATGAGCTAGGAATATTCACACAGTCAGATTTAGAAAAGACACTAGCAGATATGAAGCCGGAATGTGCGGTTATTTCCACATCTCCCCTGTCTCATGCCTCCATTGTTGAAATTTGCTTAAAAAACGGCTGTCATGTTTTTACTGAGCTTAATTTAGTGAGTGATAAATATGATGAAAACATGCTTCTGGCGAAGGAACAGAAAAAAACATTGTTTTTGTCCTCCACTTTTTTATACAGAGATGAAATTAAATATGTTGCGGAGAAAGTGGCAAATACCGAAAGTGCATTAAATTATAATTATCATGTGGGTCAGTATCTTCCTGATTGGCACCCTTGGGAATCTATCCAGAATTATTTTGTGGGAGACAAGCGCACAAATGGATGCAGGGAGCTTTTTGCCATTGAATTGCCATGGATTATAAAATCCTTTGGCGAGATAAAATCATATAAGGTCATTTCTGATAGAAATACCAAACTTCCAATAAAGTATAATGACAATTACTTGCTGCTTGTAGAGCATACCAACGGCAATAAGGGTGTTCTGTGTGTAGATGTGGTTTCCAGAAAAGCTGTCCGCAACCTGGAGGTTTATGGTGAAAATCTCTATCTGACATGGGACGGCACTCCTTTGGGGTTAAAAGAATATGATTTTGAAACTAAAGCAGATAAAAATATAAATTTATATGATTCTGTTGATAAGCAGGAAGGCTACGCTTCCTTTGTCATAGAAAATGCATATAAAAATGAACTGGAAACATTTATTAATGTGATAAATGGCACAGGCCGTGCAGAGCACACCTTTGAGGAGGATAAAAAGGTGTTGGCTATGATTGATGAAATAGAGGCAGGTAATAACAAATGAAGGTTTGTTTTGTGGGGATAGGTTCTATAGCAAAACGTCATATTAGAAACCTAAGTGAAATTTGTAATATAAATGGGGTAGAGTTGCAAATTGATGCTTTAAGAAGGTCTCATCTGTTTGGAACTGATAATTTACAGCAAATAGGTGATGTTTATACATCAGCTGAGGAGCTGCCAGCGGATTATGATGTGGTATTCCTTACAAACCCCACGGAATATCACGCAGATATGCTGTTGAAGCTGCACGACCACACAAAGCATTTTTTTATTGAAAAACCTGTTGCATCTCTTAATACAGTTGATATACTAAAAAAGATTCCTTATCGTGAGGAGTCAGTTTACTATGTGGCCTGTCCCCTTAGATATACCAATGTTATTCAATATTTGAAGCAAGAAATTAATATTGAGGCTGTTAATTCAGTTCGTTGTATATCGTCCAGTTACTTGCCGGATTGGAGACCGGGACAGGATTACAGAGAAACATATAGTGCCCATAAAGATTTGGGAGGCGGTGTATCTATAGATCTTATCCATGAGTGGGATTATATTACTTATTTGTTTGGTATGCCGTCAGCAGTCAAATCATTTTTGGGAAAAGTGTCAAATCTGGAAATTGACAGTGATGATTATGCCATATACATTGCAAAATATGATAATATGGTTGCGGAACTGCATTTGGATTATTTCGGCCGCCAAAGCATCAGAACTGTTGAACTCTATATGGATGAAGATACAGTTGTGGGCGATTTTATTACTGGCACGATAACATATTTAAAGTCAGGTAAAATAGTCAATTTACCGGCTGACAGGGATATATATCAGAAACGGGAATTGGAACATTTTCTTGATATGGTTTTAAAAAATGGAAAATGTAGCAATGATATTGCAAATGCCGTAAAAATTTTGAAGCTTACTCAGGGAATAACCGAATAACATCGGGAGGAAGAAATACATGCGAATATTGTTTACTGTATGCGGCCGGGCTGGTTCGAAGGGGATAAAAAACAAAAATATAAGAGATTTTCTTGGAAAACCTCTCGCATATTACACGGTTTCAGCCATAGATTTGTACTTAAAACAGCATGAAGATATGGAATATGATATTGCTGTGAATTCTGACAGCGATAAACTGCTTGAACTGATGGATAATAATCCAATGCGATCTGTTGAGCTTATTGTTCGCGATCTATCATTGGCAGGAGATATTGTTGGTAAGACTGCTGTGGTCAGCAACTGCCTGTTAGAAATGGAAAAAAGGAAAGGCATCAAATATGATATTGTGGTCGACTTGGACATCACTTCCCCTTTGCGTCGAGTAAAGGATATTGATGAATTGATAAAAGTGCATGTGGCCCAAAAACCTGATGTAACTACATCGGTAACTACCGCAAGACGCAATCCGTATTTTAATCAAGTAAAAAAAGTGTCTAAGGGCGTCAAAAAGGTTATTGACTCAAATTATACAGCCAGACAGCAGGCACCGGAGATATTTGACATGAACGCTTCATTGTACGCCTATTCTCCAGAGTTCTTAAAATCTGGTAAAGGTGTTTTGGATGGTTATTGCGAAGCTATTGAGATGTTTGATACGGCTGTATTGGATTTGGATCATGAGAATGATTTTGAATTGATGGAAGTTATTGCGGAATATCTTTTTGAAAAGTATGAGGATTTTAAGGAAATAAGATATAACATAAGGTAAATATGTATTAGATGATTGTATATGCAACAATTTAGTATTATCGATTTGTTGCATTTTGTACTTAAGTTGTGTAAAATATGTTGTCAGATTTTTTGTAATTTTCCTGCCACATGAATAATGAAATGTATGGTTTTTGTAGTATTGTTGGAGGTATGCTGAATGAAGGTTTTATTGATAGTTCCAGATAATGGGAGTTATATATCTACTTTCCCACTGGGGATTGCTTATATTGCTGCAACGCTTCGGGAACGTGGGGATTCGGTAGAAATATATTGTAAGGATGTGTATCACTATTCAGAAGAGCACCTTACCAACTTTTTAAATGAACATAACTATGATGTGATTGGTACAGGTACCTGTGGCGGGTATTATCAATATCGCGAGATGAAAAATATAGCTCAGGCTATAAAAAAAAGTACAAGTAATGCAAAATTTGTTGTTGGCGGACATCTTGTTACACCAGAGCCGGAGTATTTTATAAATTTGTTAAATGCGGACTATATCGTTCTTGGTGAAGGTGAAGAAACCATGAAAGATTTAGTATATCACTTGGAAAGTAACTTTGATGTAGATGATGTGAAGGGAATTGCATATAAAAAGAGTGATGGTACTGTAAAAATTAATGAACGCAGAGAATTGATTAAAGATATTGATTCTATTCCATTCCCTGCGTGGGATCTTTTTCCAATGGATCACTATACATTGTTGCGAATGCCTAATATAGGTTCGAATGAGCGGTGTATGGTAATGTATTCAGGCCGTGGTTGTTTATTTAGATGTAATTTTTGTTATCGCATGGATAAAGGATTTAGGCCACGTAGCGCAGATTCTGTAATTGAGGAGATGCGCATTTTAAAGGAAAGATATAATGTAAGCTATATTGCTTTTTTTGATGAATTGTTAGTAAGTTCTGTGGAGCGCGTTACAGAATTTTGTGAAAAACTTATTGCTGCAAATTTAAATATGAAATGGGATTGCAACGGGAGATTAAATTTTGCAAAAAAGGAAATGCTGGAATTAATGAAAAAGGCTGGTTGTGTATTCATAAATTATGGCATTGAGTCCATGGATGAAGAGGCTTTGAAAAGAATGAACAAGAGCCTGACAACATCTCAAATTATAAAGGGGATAGAAAATACACTTGCAGCTGGTATTAGCCCTGGTTATAACATTATTTTCGGTAATATTGGAGAAACTGGTAAATCTTTGCAGTTGGGAGTAGATTTCTTATTGAAATATGATGATCATAGTCAGCTTAGAACTATTCGCCCTGTAACCCCGTATCCTGGTTGCCCGTTATATTATTATGCAATCGAGCAGGGACTGTTGAAAGATGTAGAAGATTTTTATGAAAACAAACATGTTAATAGTGATTTGTTAGCTGTAAACTTTACTCCTTTGTCTGATGATGAATTTTATAATTGCTTGCGAGATGCTAATAAGGCATTGTTAAACAACTATTATGATTCATTAAAGAAAAATGCTATTGAAATTGAGGAAAATCTTTACAATAAGAGAGATGCTTCATTTAGGGGATTTAGAAGAACTTAATTGATAAGTTAAAATCACAATTATATTACGTACTCAATGTACTGTTGATGGTGCCCCAAAAGGGATATATGGTATAGGTAATGGAGAAGTCGTAAAGGATAAATGTAAGCGTATGGACAACAAGTTAAGGAGATGTTTTTTTGAATATTTTGTTTAGTACGGTTTCCTATAAAGATACAGATGATTGGGTAAATAAATTATTAACCCAAATAAAATTTAATGAATGCGCTGTAATCTTCTACGACAAGGCTATAGCTACTAGTAGTGAAATATCAGGATATGCCACCGAGTGTTTTTTCTTTGATAAAATGGTTTATGCTGATTATAGCGATTTTCCTGAATATATGTTAAACGCTCCTCCGGTTGATGAACATCTCTTAAATCTCATGGCACCATATCAAAGTCAAATAATGTGGATGATGGAAAGATGTGTTGGTAGGGAATATAATCATAGATGGAACGATTATTGTAAACACATACGGTTTTGGAATTATGCTTTGGATAAGTTAAAAATAGATTTATTTGTATCACAGGTTATACCGCATGAAGTTTTTGATTATATAATTTATGTTCTTTGTAAAATCAAGGGGATAAAATACCTTGGAATGTACCAAATGTCATATTATGGTATGGCGTATTTTTGCAATGATATTTATGACCATATGCCATATTTAAAAAAGGAATTTGAAGAGGCAAAGCTTTCTTTTAAAGGGAGAACAGAATCAGATATAGTATTACCGCCACTAATTGAAGAGATATACAATTTTTATACTTGCGGCGATGATAGAACGCCATACTATATGAAAGATTCAGATACGCAGTTAGATAGTTTTCTGGTTGCTATTACTAAACGGATATCTTGTTTAGGTTCTTTGAAATTAGTAGCTCAAAATATGAAAAGACGTCTTAGGTTAATCGCAACTTGCCTTTTGTATTGTGGCTCTTTTTCTAATGTGAAATGTTTTAACATTTCTGAGATGTTTTACAATTCTGATGCATTTAGAGAAAGTAATATGATTTTTCAATTGTATCAAGATAATATTTCTCAAGTTGATTATAGTCTCTCATATATTTATTTTCCATTACAAGTGCAACCTGAATTATCAACATCACCAGCAGGAGGAGTTTATGTAGATCAGTTGCTGGTATTAAAAATGTTATCTTTTTACCTGCCTAAAAATTGGGTCATTTATGTTAAAGAGCATCCCAAACAAGCTGAGATGACAGCTGCATATCATTTGGACTCATATAGGTCCTATCGGTTCTTTGATGAGATGTTGCGAGTACCAAATGTGAAATTAGTTTCACTAGACGAGGATACATATAATCTTATAAATAATGCCAAGGCTGTTGTCACAATGACAGGTACTGCTGGTTTGGAAGCAATCACATCGGGGGTGCCGTGCCTGATGTTTGGCTATTCTTTTTTACAATACGCACCCAATGTGTATCACATAAGGAATAATGAGGATTGTGAAAAGGCAATAAAATCCATACAATTTATGGAAAAAACGCCAGAGTATCGTAAGGATTTAAAAATTTATTTCAAGTGTTTAGGAAAATATTTGATTGATGCTCAGCCTGAATTAGGGCTGTATACCTCATTAAAGGAAATAGAAGCTGCAAAAGACAAACTGGTTCAGGCGTATTATAAGCAAATTATGGAGCAAGCATAGAAAAATAAAGAGGGCAATTTTATGTTACATAATAAAGTAATTTTAGTCACAGGTGGTACAGGCTCATTCGGAAACACCTTTGTACCTATGACATTACAAAAATACAATCCCAAGAAGCTAATTGTTTATTCCCGGGATGAGATGAAACAATGGAATATGGCAAAAAACTATCAGGGGGATAAAAGGGTCAGATTCTTTATCGGCGATGTAAGAGATAAAGATAGGCTGTATCGTGCCTTGAATGGGGTGGATTATGTTGTTCACGCTGCCGCTACAAAGATTGTTCCAACAGCGGAGTACAATCCTTTTGAGTGTATTAAGACCAATGTAAATGGTGCCATGAATATTATTGATGCCTGTATTGATTCTGGTGTAAAGCGAGTGGTTGCCCTTTCTACGGATAAGGCCAGCTCACCGGTAAATTTGTATGGTGCTACCAAGCTTTGTTCTGATAAGGTCTTTATTGCTGGCAATTCCTATTCTGGTGGAAAAACCAAATTTGCAGTTGTAAGATACGGCAATGTCATGGGCTCCCGAGGGTCTGTTATTCCTTATTTTATGGAAATTGCCAAGACAGGAAAACTTACTATCACAGATAAACGTATGACCAGATTTATGATTTCGTTGGAGCAGGGGGTTGAGCTGGTTTGGCACGCCTTTGATGATATGGAAGGCGGCGAAATATACGTTAAGAAGATTCCTTCCATGAATATCTGTGACATAGCCACGGCTGTAGATGCTAAGGCAGAGCAGGTGGAGATTGGTATTAGACCAGGTGAAAAGCTCCATGAGCAGATGATTGGTGTGGAGGATGCCCATTTTACTTATGAGTACCCTGAGCATTTTAAGATTTTGCCACAGATTTGTGATTGGGGTAAAATCGAAAATATGATAAAGGGCGGAACTCGGGTTCCGGAGGGATTTAGCTATACTTCTGACAACAACAAGGAATGGATGACTATACCGCAGCTTCAGGCTTGGATTGAGAAAAATCGGGTAAAGATTGGTAGTATATAATACGGGGGCAAATACAGTGGACGAGTTAGCGATAAACGGTGGAAAGCCAGTATTTGACAAGAAAATTGGCTATGGACATCAGTATATTGATGATGCAGATATTCAGGCAGTAGTTGACGTTTTAAAAAGTGATTTCCTCACTTGCGGACCAAAGATTGAAGAAGCTGAGAAGAAGCTGTGTAAAATCACAGGGTCAAAGTATGCAGTCCTTATAGCTAATGGTACAGCTGCACTTCATGCTACTATGTTTGCAGCTGGTGTTGGGCCAGGGGATGAAGTTATTACAACGCCGATTACTTTTGCAGCTTCAGCTAATTGTGCTCTTTATTGTGGTGCTAAGCCGGTTTTTGCTGATATAAATCCTGAAACATATAATATAGATCCAGCTAGTATTGAAGCAAAGATTACCAGTAATACTAAGGCTGTTGTAGCGGTGGATTTCACAGGACAAGCTGTGGAAGTAGATAAAATTCGGGCTATCTGTGATAAGCATAATCTGATTTTTATTGAGGATGCGGCTCACTCTTTAGGAACTAAATATAATGGTAAACCAGTGGGAAGTCTGGCAGATATGACCGAGTTCAGTTTCCATCCAGTGAAAACATGTACTGCAGGTGAAGGCGGTGCCATTACCACCAATAATGAGGAGTTCTATAAGAGACTCGTGTTATTCCGCACCCATGGTATTACCCGCTCACAGGAACTTATGGACAAGGAAAGCGAAGGCGGTTGGTATTATCAGCAGGTTGATTTGGGGTATAACTATCGTATGACTGATATTCAGGCAGCTTTACTCAGTTCCCAGCTTGATAAGTTGGAAATATTTGGCAAGCGGCGAAAGGAGCTAGTGAAGCACTATGATGAAGCCTTTTCCACTATGCCAGAAATAGTTGTACAGAAGGAAATCGCTGAGTCAAATACGGTTCGTCATCTTTATATTATTCAGTTGAATTTGGATTTATTAAAATGCTCCCGCAGGGAAGTATTTGATGCATTGCAGGCTGAAGGTGTTGGCGTAAATGTACATTACATCCCGGTGTATTCCTTCCCCTACTATCAGAAGTTGGGATACAATATGGGCGAATGTCCTAATGCGGAACGGTTATATGAGCGTATTATTTCTATTCCGCTGTATTATTCTCTTACTGATGAGGAGCAGGATAAAGTAATTAAAGCCGTAAAGAAAGTTATTGCATATTACAGAAGGTGATTTCATGGAGCTTTGCTTGGGAACTGTGCAGTTTGGCATGGATTATGGCATTAAGGGGCAGAAGCAGCCTAGTGTAGAAAAGGCAGTGGAAATGCTTGATTATGCCACCCAAAACGGTATAGATACAATAGATACAGCTAATGCCTATGGTACTGCTGAGGACGTAGTGGGAACTTTCTTGGAGAAGAAAACTATAGCCAGAGATAAGTTGTTTATTATTTCTAAATTTCGTCCTAATTTATTGGATGATGTAAAGCCAGATGAGTATTATAATGTAATGCGAGATAATTTGGAGAACACCTTATCCAGACTGCATACGGATTATCTTGATAGCTATTTGCTGCATAGTGCCCGCTATATTTACAACGATGAAATAATTGATACATTAAACCGCATGAAGCAGGATGGATTGGTAAGGCGTGTGGGTGTTTCAGTATATGAGCCGGAGGAAGCCAAGAAATGTATAGAGCGTCCCAATGTAGAATTTATGCAGCTTCCATTTAGTATTTTCGACCAGCGTATGGAAAAAGCCGGTGTGTTTAAGGAAGCAGAGAAGGATAATATTCAGATTCATTCTCGCAGTGCATTTATTCAGGGATTGATTCTCATGGAAGAAGACGAGGTTCCACCATTTTTGGTAAAAGCCAAGCCTATTGTGAGGAAGATTTCCCTTCTCTGTGAGCGGCATGGATTATCAAGAATTTCTTTGGCCATGAACTATGTGAAGCAGCAAAGTAGAATTAGTCATTTGGTGTTTGGTGTAGACAATTTGGAACAGCTAATAGAAAATATCAGTATCTTTAGAGAGAACATCTCTAAAGATATTATTGACGATATTGCCAAGGAATTTACGGATATTGAGGCAGACATTGTGATGCCAAGCTTGTGGAAAAAATAAAGGAGCTATGCACAGTGAAATATTTGGTGTTAATACAGGCCAGGTGCGGTTCCAGCAGATTGCCCAATAAGGTCTTAAAGGATTTGTCCGGGAAAACTGATTTGCAGTGGGTAATTGAACGTGTAAATCGCAGCAAGCTGGTTGATGAGGTTATGGTAATAACCTCTATCGAGAAAAATAATCTGCCACTGATTGAGCTTTGTACGAAGCTTAACACAAGAGTATTTGTAGGCTCAGAGGATGATGTCCTGGACAGATATTATCAGGCGGCCAGATTATTACAGCCAGAATATGTTATAAGAATTACAGCGGATTGTCCCTTGTTTGATTGGCGCTATCTGGACATAGCCATTGAATCTATGGATAAAGACGCGGACTATAGAGGGGCCTTCGCGGAAACCTTCCCTGATGGTCTGGATATCGAAATAATGAAGTTTTCTGCGTTGCAGAAATCATGGAAAGAGGCTGTTATGGCTTCAGAGCGTGAGCATGTTACACAGTACTTAAGAAAGCATCCGGAAATGTTTAAATTGCAGGAACTTAAGTGTCCGATTGATAATATAGGTCATATGCGCTGGACACTGGATGAGCCTGACGATTACGAAATGCTCAGCAAAGTATATGAGCATTTTGTAAGCATAGGCAAGGAAGATTTTGTTACTGAGGATGTTATTGAGTTCTTGAAAAATAATCCGGATATTGAAGCAATTAATACAGGGATTATGCGTAACGAAGGTCTTGCAAAATCAATAAGAGAAGATAAAGTCGTAGATGTTGTTGAATAAAGGGAAAGAAGTGTTATATATGGGTAAAGGGCAAGAGTTATACAATAAGGCAAAAAAGGTTATACCAGGTGGCACTCAGTTATTGAGCAAGCGTCCGGAAATGTGGGCACCGGATATTTGGCCATCTTATTATAGCAAGGCTAAGGGCTGTGAAGTATGGGATTTGGATGGCAGGCATTATTATGATTTCAGTATTATGGGGGTTGGGGCCAATGTTCTTGGCTATGCCTTTGATGAAGTTGATGCTGTTGCCAAGGAAGCCATCGATAACGGCAGTATGTGTACCTTAAATGCCCCTGAGGAAGAATATTTGGCTGAAAAGCTGCTTGAACTTCATCCTTGGGCTGGTGGCGTTCGTTATACCAAGTCCGGTGGTGAGGCCATGTCCATGGCAGCACGTATTGCCCGTGCCTATACCAAGAAAGATATTGTTCTTGTTTGTGGTTATCATGGTTGGCATGATTGGTATTTGTCCGCTAATCTTGTAAAAGGTGATCCATTGGCAGATGTACATCTTCAAGGTCTTGCCCCTGCTGGTGTTCCTCGTGGATTAGCCGGCACAAATCTTATTTTCCACTATAACAATATTGAGGAGTTTAATAAGATCGTTGCTGAAAATGAAGGAAATATCGCTGCGGTAATTATGGAACCAATCCGCAATGATTACCCGGAGGATGATTTCCTTGGCAAAATTCGTAAAATTACCAAGGAAAAGGGAATAGTCCTTGTTTTTGATGAAATAACTGCCGGATTCAGACTTTGTGCTGGTGGCAGTCACAAGGTACTTGGCGTTGAGCCAGATATGGCAATTTTTGCCAAAGCAATGACCAATGGCTATCCATTAGCTGCTATTATTGGTACGGATGAGGTAATGCAGGCTGCACAGATTACCTTTATCAGCAGCACCTTCTGGACTGAGCGTATTGGCTTGGCTGCTTCATTAAAGACCATTGAATGTTATGAAAAATACAATGTTGCAGCTCATCAGGAGAAGGTGGGCAAGCGTGTTCGTGACATTTGGACGAAGTTTGCTGATAAATATGGCATTAAGATACATATTTTTGGAATCCTTCCATTGCTTCATTTCGGTTTTGAATATGACAATCCAAGAGCATTTAAGACCTATTTCACCCAGGAAATGCTGAAGGAAGGTTTCTTGGCTGCAAATGGTGTTTATGCATCACTTGCACATACTGATGAGGCACTTGATAAGTACGAAGACGCTTGCGATAGTGTATTTGGTAAAATTGGTGATATTATCAAAGCTGGCAAAAATATTGAAAAAGAGTTAGATGGTCCTGTGTGCCATGCCGGATTTGAGAGATTAAACTGATATTATTTATCAGCTAGCAGATGTAAGGTGTAAAGGAGCGAAATTTCATGCTGACTGACGTACACTTGTCCTCAGGAGGGGTGCTTCTTAGACAAATTGAATTAGGTGATTGTACACATTCCTATGTATCATGGCTAGAAGATCCAGAGGTAAACCAATACCTTGAAACCAGATGGTCAGAACAAACTTTAGAATCTGTTCAGTCATTTGTTCAGTCACAATTAGATAGTGAAAATAGCGTTTTGTTTGCCATTATCTTGGCAGATGATGGACGACATATAGGAAATATTAAGTTAGGCCCTATTAATGAACACCACCGCCACGCGGATGTAAGTTATTTTATAGGGGATAAGACTATGTGGGGCAAGGGAATTGCTACTAAAGCTATTAATTTGGTGTGTAGGTATGGGTTTAGTGATATGAATTTGCATCGTATTGAAGCTGGTGCCTATGCTAAAGCTATTGGAAGCCAGAGAGCTTTAGAGAAAAATGGGTTTATTAAAGAAGCTGTGTTTAGGCAACAAGTGCTTACAAATATCGGTTATGATGATGTTTACCGATATGGATTACTTGCGGACGAACTTAAAAGAATATAATCAAATAATGTGAAAAAATATTTGAAAAATTTGAAGCTTATGGAAATTGCAGTAAGGGTAGATTCTTCTAATTTAATAGGCAGTGGACATCTTATGCGGTGTCTGACTTTAGCACAGCGATACCGTAACGAAGGCCACAATGTTACTTTTGTATGTCGCGATTTGGAAGGTAATTTGGCTGACCTTGTAAATAAGCAGGGCTTTCAGTTACATATGCTTTCGGCTGCCCTTGAAGATGATACTCTGACAGGTTATGCTAAATGGCTTACAGTTACGCAGGAACAGGATGCTGATGAAACAGTTGAATTAATGTGTAAAATTGGTAAAGTCGACCGTGTAGTGGTGGATAGCTATGCCATTGATGAAACCTGGGAAAAGATAGTCAGGCCATATACCAATGAAATTTTTGTAATTGATGATTTGGCCAACCGAAAACATGACTGTGATATATTGCTGGATCAGAATTTCTATTTGAATAAGGATGAAAGATATATAGGCTTGGTGCCAGAGCACTGCAAATTATTGCTTGGTCCGGAACATGCACTTTTGCGTGAGGAATTTTATCAGGCAAAGGAAAAAATGAAACCTCGTGATGGAAAGCTACGTAATATTCTGGTTTTCTATGGTGGAGCAGATGCTACTGATGAAACTTCCAAGGCTATAGAAGCATTATCTATGCTCAAGTCTAATGGAGAGTTGCAGGATGTTGGAATTACCGTAGTGGTTGGGGGAAGTAATACCAGAAAAGAAAGTATATCGAATCTTTGCCAAAAGGAAGACTATAAATATCTTTGTCAGGTAAATAACATGGCACAACTTATGGCTGAGGCGGATTTAATGCTAGGTGCAGGTGGATCCACTACTTGGGAACGGTGTTTCTTGGGGCTACCGGCTATTGTAACAGCGGTGGCAGAAAACCAGTTTCAGATTTGTGATGACTGCGCTAAGGAAGGTATAATACATTATTTGGGAAATTGGAATAAGGTGACAATAGATGACATTTGCGGGGCTGTAAGAAAATTTACGGATTCTGAAGTGTATATATCAATGCAAAAGAAAATGAGCCAACTTTTTGGCTGACTCATCGTGATTAATTAGGAGCTTGCAATGCAGGAAAAGTTATATCTTCGATCAGTAACAATTGATGATTTAAATCTATTGTTTGAATGGGTAAATGAACCAGCAGTAAGGAAAAATTCATTTAATATGAATATAATTTCAATGGATGAACACGCAGCTTGGTTAGAACGAGTATTGACTGATTTTAATACTAAGCTATATATTCTGCAGGAAGAGGATACTCCTTTAGGTCAGGTACGATTGACATATGACACAAATGTATGGCAAATTAGCTATAGCATTGCGCCTGCTTATCGTGCCCAAGGATATGGAAAAATTATTCTTCAACTGGCAGAAAATGAATTAATTCGTGGCGGTCACACTGGCGAGCAATTATATGCAGAGGTAAAGAAGGATAATACTGCTTCCCAGCGTATTTTTAAGAAATTAGGGTATCATGAAGTTGCAAGCCAACATGAGAATGCCTTCGCCTATACCAAAGTTATTACAAAGGAGAAGATACATGGCATTGAGTAAAGACGGCAAACCTTTTATAATTGCCGAAATGAGCGGTAATCATAATCAATCATTGGAGAGGGCATTGGCTATTGTCGATGCTGCTGCAGATGCAGGCGTTGATGCACTAAAGCTCCAGACATATACTGCGGATACCATGACTATAGATAAAAGTGACGGAGAATTTTTCATATCCGACCCTAATAGTCTGTGGGAAGGGGAGTCTCTGTATAATCTTTATAAAAAGGCGTATACTCCTTGGGAATGGCATAAACCTATTTTTGACAGATGCAAAGAAAAAGGTATAATTTGTTTTAGCACTCCATTTGATGCTACAGCGGTGGATTTCTTGGAAGAGTTAGGTAATCCAATATATAAGATCGCTTCCTTCGAGAATATAGACATTCCGCTTATAAAGATGGTTGCAGCAACTGGTAAGCCAATTATTGCTTCCACTGGCATTGCCTCTTTGGCGGAGCTGGATGACTTGGTTACTACAGCCAGAGCAAATGGTTGTAAAGATCTCACATTATTAAAATGTACCAGTAGCTATCCTGCCTCACCTAAGGGAACAAATATAATGACTATCCCTCATATGAAACAATTATTTAATTGCAATGTAGGTTTGTCTGATCACACACTTGGCTTTGGTGCAGCTGTAGCAAGTATTGCTTTGGGAGCAACTGTAATAGAAAAGCACTTTACTTTGTCAAGGGCTGATGGTGGCGTGGACAGTGCTTTTTCCTTGGAACCTGAAGAAATGAAACTGCTGGTTCGCGAGTGTAATACTGCGTTTGAGGCTCTTGGTGATATCAGCTATGGCATAACTGAGCAGGAAAAGAAATCCTTGCAGTTTAGACGAAGCCTGTATATTGTAGAGGACATGAAGGCTGGGGATGTAATTACGGTGAAAAATATGAGGTGTATAAGACCGGGACTGGGCTTGGAACCGAAGTATTATGATATGTTGTTGGGAAAAAAAGTTTGTTGCGATATAAAGCGTGGAACGGCTATTAACTGGAATAATATTAGATAGTACGAAACTGTATGTTATCATGGACAGTTACATTATGTAGATAGTAAAAATATCAATAAACAATAAGGAGTGGAACCATTGGTGCAAACCGCAATAAGGGATTATATAGATGGTAATCAATCATATGGACGTGAATTGATATTTGTAGCCATACTTGCGTTCATGATGTTTGTAGGTATTAATCTAGGTTCGGGAGTCCTTTTGTCTGGATATCATTTTGTGGATGATCATGAGGTGCTAAATATAGCTAAATATGCGTCAAGACATACTTTCCTTGATACATTGCATTGGTATGCTATTCAGGATTTTTCAATTCGGTTTCGTCCACTATATAATCTGGAAATTGTGGCACAGACGTATTTACTTGGTGTTAATATGAATCATTGGATAATGCTAGTTACATTTGAGGGCATTATCTCATTTTTGTTATTTTATCATTTTGCACGGCAGATTACGGACACTACTTGTTTGGCGTTTCTTTTTTCCGTAATAATTCATTTTGGCACTCAATACACCCTTTGGTACAGAGCACTGAATCAGGAAAATTTAGCCATGATATTGCTGGGCATAAGCCTTTGCTTATTAACACGAAAAGGACTTAATCTTGGTATAGTAACTTTTTTCATTGTATTGTCATCTTTGCAAAAATAAAGTTTCTTATTGCTGCTTGCTAATAACCGTTAAAAGGTGTAAAATTAGGCAACAAATTTAAGCTTTAGTCCGTTACCGGCCCGTTGATTAGTCGGTAACGGTTTTTCATGTATAAAATGAGGTGTTTGGTATTATGTGGCAGGGTGGTTCTGTGGAAAGTGCCGGGTGTGTAGAGAAGATTGAAAAGTGGATTTTTTATTTTTTGTGCGGATATGCATTATGCTCCAGTGTATCCATGGGAGGCTCCAATGTGTTCCTTGCCTTGGCAACGGTGGGCGCTATTATACGCTTGGTTAAGAAGCATGATGACTGGCGTGAGCTATTATTTGTTGACAAGGGGTTGAGAATACCGTTTTTGATTTTCCTTGGGGTTTTGGTGGTAACCAATATTTTTACCTTGAATATGGAAGAAACTGCCCAAAATATGTTTCAGTATTATATCAACAATTTTGAGCCATTTTTGTTGGCAATAATGTTTGTGCGGAAAAGGGAATGGCTCCTTAAAATTGCCGGCTTAATGGTGGTATCATCGGTGATAAATAATGTATATGTAATTTATCAGTGGTTTCACATGAGCGAAGATGTCAGAAGAGCACAGGGGTTTTTCCGTATTATGAGTACGGCGGGGCTCCTTTCTATGATGGTACCTGTTGCTGTATTACTTATGCTTAATACCCAGGGGAAAATGAAGTGGATTATGTTTGGGGCAATCATTATTAGTGCAATAGGGGCTGTTTTTAATAATTCACGTGGTGCCTGGGTGGCCATTGTCTGTACTGTGGTGGTGACTACTCTGCTTATGGTCAAGTCTAAGTTAAGAGCCTTGGCGGCACTGTTGGTGCTGGCCATAGGTTTGTCTGTAGTGGTATGCCATGTGCCTGTCATATATCAGCGGGTACAAAGTATTACAAATATTACTGATAACCATAGTAATATGGAACGGCTTTATCTGTGGCGCAGTGCCATGAATATGGGAAATGATTATCCTGTGGCCGGTGTGGGCTCAGGTAATTTTGGTGATATATATCATGAAAAATATATTTTGCCAGAGGCAACAAGACGAGATTTGGGGCACGCACACAATTTATTTTTCCAGGAATTTGCAGAGCATGGTTATCCAGGAGGAATTGCATTTGTGATCTGGGTGGCAGGGACTATAGTTTATTGTATACGTGGCTGGCATAAGGAAAAGAAAACTGGTTATATATTTATGTTGGCTATATTTATGGGGCTAATGATTAACGGGCTCACTGAACATACCTTTAGCCACCCTATTGTGATGAAATGGTTCTGGTTTGGTATGGGAATTAGTTATAGATGGATTAAAGTAGAAGAGTGAGTGCTTGTCGGAAAAAAGATGAAAATATTGACCATAGTTGGTGCCAGACCGCAGTTTGTCAAAGCGGCTATGGTGTCCGATGCTATTGCAAAATGGAATAAAGATAATTCTGGTGCTGCGGTCGAGGAAATAATGGTTCATACCGGGCAGCATTATGATGATAATATGTCCGGCGTGTTTTTTAGGCAATTGGGGATTCCGGCTCCAAAGTACAATCTTGGCGTCTCTGGTGGCAGTCAGATAGATAATCTATCCCGTATGATGACTGGGGTAGAGTCTACTATAATGGACGAACAGCCAGATGTAGTATTGACATATGGTGATACTAATTCTTCATTGGCTGGGGCTCTTACGGCTGCTAAGCTGGGCTTAAATGTTGTTCATGTAGAGGCAGGGGATCGTGCTGACAATAAAAATAATCCGGAAGAGATGAATCGGATTATAATTGATCACATTTCTGCTTTGTTGCTATGTACCACCGAAACTGCTAGGAGAAATTTATCCGGTGAGGGAATCACGGACAATGTTTTTGTGGTAGGAAATCTTATGGGGGAGGCTTTTTTTAGATATGCCTCAAAAACTTGGAAGGATAGAATACTACTGTCGTTAGTGCAAGGTAACATTGAGGTTCCGGAAGAGTATTATTATCTTACGTGTCATCGCCAGGAAAATACTAAAAATGATAATGCTCTTAAAGCAATGATGATGGCCATGGAGTCTTTGGATAGTCCTACCGTTTTTCCTGTGCATCCACGTAATAAAGAACGTGTAGTTCGCTTAATAAATGAATTGGGCTGTTCGAAGATATTGGCTGTAGAGCCTGTGGGATATTTTGAATCAATACATCTTATCAAGGGCGCAAAGCAGGTGGTGACGGATTCAGGTGGCGTTCTTACTGAGACATTTTTTGCTGGGGTGCCTTATGTGTATGTAATGGATATGCCCAAAATTCCGAAACGAACTCCCTTCGACGTAAGCAGATTGGCTAAGCCATTAAAAAACGATATACTTGCTAAATTGCAGCAGCCGTTTGATGCCACTGTGGGCCCTGCATTATGTAAGAAAAATGCTGGTACCGGACTGAAAAATTTGGAGAAGATTGAAGAATGGTACAATGTTAAGGAGCCATTATAGACGTTTTTGGCGTTTTATCACAGATCGTTATAGTAAGTAGAATTATAAATGCTAATCTAAATGTGAGCCACTTTGGGTAAAAACGCTCGCTTGAATTTGAGCCACTTACATAATAATCTGAAATCAATATAAAGATTTCAGAGGTGATGTTAGGTGGTTATTACAGTGAGCGACTACGAACAAA
>NZ_JAZTZI010000115.1:0-4013 GCF_045637405.1 Anaerovibrio sp. | reverse complement strand
GCTGCATTATGGGCATAGGAGGTTGCTGGAGCGGGCCAAGTCACTTGGTGATTATTTGATAGTTGGGGTAACAGCCGAGAGCTTTGACAAAAGCCGTGGCAAGATAAATGTCCAGCAGTCACTGATGGAGCGCATTGAAGGAGTGCGGGCCACTGGCTTGGCTGATGAGATTATAATAGAAGAATATGAAGGACAGAAAATAGACGATATTCGCCGCTACGGTGTTGATATATTTACTGTGGGCTCTGACTGGGTAGGCAAGTTTGACTACTTGGAAGAATATTGTCAGGTTGTGTATTTACCTCGCACCGAAGGGGTTTCCAGCTCTCAGGTTCGTTCAGATAAGCGGAAAATATCTATACGGATCGTGGAAGATAAGGGGTTGGGCGGTAAAATAATCAGAGAGGGCTCATATGTAAATGGAGTTGATATATTAACTCTGGAAGATGGCACCCAAGAGGATGCCATATATCTCTTTTCGACTCCACAGCGGCATTATGAGCTGATAAAACAGGCAATTGGTGAAGGAAAGCACATTTTGTGTGAAACGCCTATTGCCATGAAGGAATCTGAGTGTAGAGAGCTATTTGCATTGGCCAAATCGAAAAATGTGGTTTTGATGGAGGCTATCAAGACCGCCTATGCTACCGCCTATAATCGCTTGCTTTTGCTGGTAAAATCTGGAGTTATAGGTAAGGTAATTTCTGTAGATGCCACCTGTACCAGCCTAATGGACAACTATAATCCACAGAATTTAACGGGGATATGGAGCAGTATCACGGCCTGGGGGCCGACTGCCCTGTTGCCGGTTTTTCAGATATTGGGTACAGAGTACAGGGAAAAGCACATTATTTCTCATTTTATCGATGAGGATGAAACATTTGATGGATTTACCAAGATAGATTTTTTGTATCCGGAAGCTGTAGCCACTATAAAAGTGGCAAAAGCGGCCAAATCGGAGGGAAGCTTGGTTATAACAGGTACGAAGGGGTATATTTATGTGCCTTCTCCGTGGTGGAAGACAGATTATTTTGAAGTAAAATACGAAAATCAAAATCAGAATAAGCGGTTCTTTTATCAGTTGGATGGGGAAGGTATCCGCTATGAAATGGTGGCCTTCAGTAAAGAAATTGAATCAGGTGTAAGCAGCAGTTATATTAGTGAAGATGTTTCGGTGGCTATTGCCAAGGTTATGGAAGACTGGGCAGCGAAGAAGGTAAGTGTAATATGACGATAACGCGCTATAAAACGCAAATTTTAATAAAAATAGATAATATTCATTCATTGCTAAGGGCTTCAATGTCAGGTGGAACGGAGATTGAGGCTGTGTTGGAGGCGTTGCCTAACGAGGTAATTGGTATAGGAGAACTGCTGGTAAATTATGGCGACTTGGGTGCAGGGCTTATTGAATCCTTGGAGACCATAATCGAGGATATAGAAAAAATACAGCTTGCCGTAGCTCAGGGAAAGCCATTTCGTATGCCAGTGGAAATGTTGTTATCAAAGCTGGTAAAGATACATAATGCCTTTGAACAGCAGTTACCAGACGATAAAAAGGTCATTTATTTTTTACCTTATAAAGCCTCCATGTGGGACAGTCTGGAAAGCGTTTGGGAAAAAGCCAGTGATGATGGAGATTGTGATGCTGTGGTCATGCCTATACCGTATTGTGACCGTAATCCAGATGGTTCGGCAAGGGCGTGGCATTGGGAAGGGGAGGATTTTCCAGACTACGTGCCTATTACAAACTACAGAAATGTAAATCTATCTGAAATTCATCCGGACATGATATATATTCATAATCCTTATGATGGTTGTAATTTTGTGACTTCGGTGGCACCGGAATATTATAGTGATAAATTAAAGGAGTGTACTGAGCAGCTTGTATATATCCCATATTTTGTTTCAGAGGAAAATGGAGCAACTCCTGAGTGGGCGGAAACTCATGCCAGAATGCCTGTATATGTTAATGCGGATATTATTGTTCAACAATCGGAAAAAATGAGGGATATTTATATTCAGGCTTTGGTAAATCTCTATGGAGAGAACACACGCCATATTTGGGAACAAAAAATAAAGGGTTGGGGCTCGCCAAAACTGGATAAGGTACGTCATACAAAGGTGGAGGAGAAGGATGTACCGGAAGAGTGGTTGCAGAAAATTAAAAAAGCAGATGGCACATGGAAAAAAGTGGTAATGTATGGCACCGGTTTGGGTGAAATGCTAAAGTCCGGGGAGAAGCTCTTAAATAAGATAGAAAACGTATTGGATTATTTCAAGGGTAAAACAGATGATGTAATGCTGCTATGGCGCCCGCATCCACTAATACCGGCTACCTTAGATTCTATGCGTCCAGAGTTAGCAGCTCGCTATGCTAAAATTGTGGACGACTATAAAAAGGCTGGCTGGGGAATATTTGACGACACTCCAGATTTAAGTCGTTCAATAGCCATTTGTGATGCCTATTATGGTGATGACAGCAGTGTAATACAGCTATTCCAAGGGGTAAAGAAGCCAGTGATGGTGGAGGATGTGGAGATAAGAAATTAGTGGTTTATTGAAAAAATAAAATAGCAATATACTTATATTGAGCGAATAGAACATTTGTGTTAAAATATAGAATATAGTAGGAACTGAGGGAGGTAGCAAGATGAAACATGAATATTTAAAGATTGTTCCTCAAAACATTATTGTAACCTTTTCAGATATACATGTTTCGCCGTTGTCCGGTGAAAGCATTACTGTTCACTTGGAAAGATCTTCCGAGCGGGGGGTTGATATCGCAGAATATATTTTACCTGCTTGTGTTCTGAAGAAATGCATGGGGTTTAATGAAGATGAAGAATATGTTTTGAGGCAGTTCGTTAAAAATAATAGTCCGCTAATATGGGAAATAGCCCGGGAGGATGGTGACATCATTGCCGACGTTGTTTGAGATATTTGGGTACAGGATTTTTTTCTGGTCTAACGAGGCTGGCGAGCCAATACATGTTCACGTATGTCGTGGAAAGCCTACAGGTAATACAACTAAAATCTGGTTGCCTCCGGATAGTAACCCGGTTGTAGCTAATAATAACAGCAATATACCAGAAAAAGATTTAAAGCGTATTATGAAAATGATAGCTTTAAATCGAGATACTATTATTGCACAGTGGTATGATTATTTTAATAAATGACCTGTGATAACTGGAGGGCATTATATGCTTCAGTTTTTTATTACCCCAATTATTTCAGATATTTTGCAGGATAAAGCTAGTAATAAGGCGAACTACATGGGTTAAAAGGATTTTATTCAAAAAGACGCATTCCTGTACTAGCCGATATTTTTAGCCGTCTGCAACTGATGGAACGCCGTGGCAGAGGATTTAAAAAGATATTGGAGGATTATGATTTTCAGGAGAATTCACGAGAAGAACTGATGCCTAAAATATATGCGGCTGGTAATGATTTCTTGCTTATGTTATATAATTTGAATTATTTTGAGAGACAAGATGTAGCCCAAGATGTCCCTCAAGATGTCCTTCAAGATGGTGAAAAAGGTAATTATGCTGAAACAATTATAAAAATGATTCAGGAGGATTCGAAAGTTACAAGGGCGGAGATGGCAAAAGTACTAAAAGTTAGCATGAAGACCATAGGGCGAGAAATAAAGAAAATACCACAGATTAGCTATATAGGCCGAGGATACAGTGGCCATTGGGAAATAAAAGATAAATAGAGTTGCGATATTATTTTATGATAAGTCACATTTGATAACTGGAGTGTGTAATACTTCATTATACGCTTCAGTTTTTTATTGCAGAGGTTTATTTCTGCTATTTTGCAGGATAAAACCAGCAATAAGGCGAATTGTACAAGGAAAAGTAGTTTTGTATAAACGTCAATCATAATTTGAGCCATTTGCTCATTTGATTTTGAGCCACTAACGCTCACTTGAAAGTGAGCCACCTATACTTCATTTTTGGTACGCGCTAAACGATAAGATTCGCCGTTCATATCCAGCACATATGAAT
>NZ_JAZTZI010000114.1:0-18580 GCF_045637405.1 Anaerovibrio sp. | reverse complement strand
ACCAATACTGGCGCGCAGCTAAATGTGCAGCTTTCGGACAATATGGGCCATTCATCGGCTTATTCCTTTAACTATCAACCACCGGCCATTCATAATTATGATAACCCGAATTCCATGGATGGGGATATTATATTTATGGATATCAATGGTGACGGGATTTTGGATATTATCCCTATTATGACCAGTGCCCTTGTTAAAGGTGGAAACGATTTGGTGGACAATACCAACGCCTGGGCCATTACCTATACTCCAGGCAGTGGCTTTAACCGTTGCAGCGGCATGGCAAA
Organism: Anaerovibrio sp.; assembly: GCF_045637405.1. GTDB lineage: Bacteria > Bacillota > Negativicutes > Selenomonadales > Selenomonadaceae > Anaerovibrio. The sequence continues at coordinate 18,293 of NZ_JAZTZI010000114.1, read as the reverse complement.
CAGCCAATATCTGAAAATAGAAGATGGCTACCTTCTGGGTGAAGACATGATGACATATACAGTAAGAAATGATGCAATAATCTCTAGTACTTTCTGACAGGAGGGCTGTTTAATTGGGGATTGGACTGGGAGTACAATGATTTTGAAAAATATTTTGCTAAAATTACATTTATATAGTAATGTATTTAAGATTGATATGTTATTTTGAATATAGAAATAGAAAGATGAGTAAAAGTGAAGTTATCTACAGGATTAATAATAGCGTTGATAGTTATGGGAATAGGCGGAGGTTGTGGCTTTCTTGTGGCTTCGGCCAATATTCCAAGTAACCTGCCGGATATTCAGCCAGCTCTAACATCACATATTTATGACATAAAAGGGAATGAAATAGCTGTTGTACATGCTGAGGAGGACAGAGAACCAGTCAAAAGTGAGGAAATACCGGAAAATTTAAAGAAAGCCTTTTTGGCAACGGAGGATGTGCGGTTTTACCAACATATAGGCATTGATTATCGTGGAGTTATGCGTGCTATGTGGGAGAATATTTCACACCGTGAAGTTGCCGAGGGCGGTTCTACCATTACTCAGCAGCTGGCACGAAATGCTTACTTAAATCAAGAGCGTACCTTTAGCCGCAAAATTCAGGAGATGTTTTTGGCACTTAAAATTGAACATAGACATACCAAGGAAGAAATCCTGGAAATGTACCTTAATCAGATTTACTTTGGGCGCGGTGTCTATGGTATCCAAGCAGCATCAAAATATTATTTTAACAAGAACGTGAAAGACTTGGACCTAAATGAATGTGCTATGCTGGCAGGGATACCGAAAAGCCCTAATCATTATTCTCCATTAAATAATTTGGAGGAAGCTCAGAAAAGGAAGGCTGTGGTTCTACAGCAAATGGCCAAATATGGTTTTATCAGTTCCTCCACTGCCCAAAAGACGGCTAAGCAAGAAATACATTTAGTTCAGTCAGCTCCAAAGGAGGTAGGTGACGCTCATTATTTCATTGATTATGTAAAGCAGACAATCATAGATAAATATGGCGATGATGGATTATATAAGGGTGGGCTGAAGATTTATACCACCCTTGACATGGATATGCAGCGGGCCGCTGAGGAGGCCATGAAAAACCTTCCAGAGATGAATGAGGCTAATGGACTGAAACAACCTCAGGGGGCATTGGTGGCTATTGAGCCTCATAGTGGCTATATAAAGGCCATGGTAGGTGGTCGCGGGACAGATATGTTTAATCGTGCAGCATTGGCGGAACGGCAGCCTGGTTCTGCCTTCAAGCCATTTGTTTATGCTGCTGCCCTGGAGTCTGGCTATACGCCTGACTCAATTGTGGCTGATACACCATTTACCAAGTACGGCTGGAATCCACAAAATTATGACCGCAGTTTTTATGGAAGTGTTCCACTAAGCTCTGTTTGTGCCCAGTCATTGAATGTGGCAACGGTGCGTGTGGCAGATGATATAGGTATCGATAAGGTTATAAAGTATGCTCAGGATATGGGGATATCCACCTTGGTACAGGAGGGAGAGCGGAATGATGTTAATCTTTCCACTGCGCTGGGCGGAATAACAAGGGGCGTAACTCCATTGGAGCTTACCAGTGCCTATTGCACCTTTGCCAACAAGGGAATTTATGCTAAGGGCACTCCTATAGTAAAGGTGCTGGACCGTGATGGCAATGTTCTGGAGGAATATCCTAATCCAGCAAATTCCAGACGTGTGTTAAAAGAGGAGACTGCAGCAAATCTTGATAGTATGCTACAGGGAGTAGTCAGCCATGGCACAGGAACCAGAGCCAATATCGGCGGCCATGTGGCAGGAAAAACCGGCACCACCAGTGATTATCACGATGCTTGGTTTGTGGGCTATGTACCTGATCTGGTGGTGGGGGTATGGATTGGTACCGACGACAACCAGCCAATGGGTTCAATGACCGGCGGTACGACTCCGGCAAGAATCTGGGCAATATTTATGAGGTCTTTGGGAAGGTGAATGTGGTAAACCGTAAACGGCTGGCCAATGATGTTTTGTATATTGCTTTGAGTCACTGATAATAATTGTACCCCAAAAGCAGTCAGTAAGTGGCTGCTTTTTCCATTGGCAATGAGATAGTACAAAAGGTATAATTGGTATAGGAATGGTTATGTGTGGTGAGGTGATATTTCATGAACGAAAGGACACAGATTATTTTTATGCAGGTCAGAATTATCAGGCTTGCTTCGAAAGCATGGAATATGTCTATAAACGATGTCATGCGGATATTTAATAAGTTTGACATCCTTGGTTATATTGAAGCAGGTTTTGGTATTTTTCATTGTGAAGGCGATGAAGCAATTTTGGAAGATATATCCGAATTGCTTGCCGACAAGGGGATGAAGTTGTAATGCTATCGATATTTGATGGGATGAGATTGTATCATGGTAGTTATTGTATCGTTGAAAAGCCTCAATTGGAGCGATGTGCCAAGCAAAAAGATTTTGGTCAAGGGTTTTATTTGACATCTTCCCGGGTGCCTGATAGGTTAAATGATCAATATTGCCTTAAAACTATTGCGGCATTAGATTGTCTGACTCTCGTTAGGAGTGAAAAAATATGTCTGGAGATGCAATAGCCAAAGATACACTGGATTATACAATAGATTTATTGATTACTATGGTAGTAGAGGAAATAGCTGATGAAACAGGGAAGGCGACGGCGGATGTTTTGGAAGATTTTCTTGCTTCACGTACAGGTAAGGCGTTATATGACGAAAATACAAAACTGTGGTGTAATGGACCATCTTATCTCGTTGAACTTTATAATGAGGAGAAGGAAAATAAGGCAAGACAATAATGCTTTTATGTGTTTTTTGTGAGGTTGCATATGCAGCCTCTTTTATTTTAGGTAATTGGACTCAGAGTACGACACTTTCAAGAGATTATTTGCTAAAGTAGTCTTAACATAATTGGAGTTTTGCGCTTAGGGGGGAATAGTTATGGCTCTATTAGCGTCGGCGTAATTTAACCACCTACGGGTCGGTCAGTATAGCCATTTCAGAGTCAGTATAAAATGACCACTACACCAGTCAGCTTTGTTGACCAATAACCCAGCTTAGGCTGTTAGTTAGCCTTATCTAAGACACTATTTATCTTCATGGTTCAGATTATCAACCTGAACATTTACCACTTTGAGCTTTCGACCACGGTAACTTTTTCCCTTAAGGTTAAAGACTATGGCGTTATCAAATATCCGGTCCAGTGAGCAGAGAAGAGCATTGCAGCCAGGGAGCTATGTGTATCTATTGATGTACGCCGGAGAAGCAACCTATATTGGGCTGTACAATGGCGAGGAAGTCAAAGATTTGAATTTAATGGGTATAAAAAACTTTTCAAAAACTAACCAGTCTCCTTGGGGTGAATATGTGGGAGTAGGAACATCAACGATGCTTTCTATTGAGGTTTGGTATTGCCTGCGGAAGACTGATGGAACCACTGGTTGGACCAAGGTTGTTGAAAATGGTAGTTTTGCGCTGGAAGATAAAAAATTTGGAGGCAGAACGCCTACTTTCTAAGGTCATTTTTACAGGTTAATGTTGTGGTGGTAATTTTAGAATCTTAAGAGGATGTATTAAGAGGAGGTAAGAGGGGATGAAAAAAGTCGTTTGGGTAGTAGTTGCGGTAATTTATTTATTATTGCCAAATACCAGTGCAGCTGCTTGGGGAGAACCATATCCTGATACACTTTATAATGGTGCCTATGTTTTGGTGAGTGGACGAATGGGGGGAGGACAATATGTAGATATGTCGTCCCGTTTAGTTGAAATATATAATCCGCCTCATTATCAAATCGCTATCAATGTTGTAAGTGTGACATTTTCTGAGGATTATTACAGAGCCCATGGTACTTATATTGGGGGACCATATAAGGTGTACAGTGACCAAAGACTGATGAAGTTTAGGTATGATTACGATACTAAAGCAATATGGGTATTAGGTAGTGCAGGCGTCTGGAAATATTGGGATATTTATCGGGTACATACTATTGCTGATGGTCATCCGCTTATCCCTTATTCCGCCGAAGCAGCTTTTGCAGCAGCATATAATATGCGCTTCTTTGGTAGGATTACAGGATATGGTGGGGAGAGGGTTATATCTGAGGATTTTTATAAGGTTTTAGGTGTGTAATATCATAGTGGGAAATGTTGGAGAACGGGTTATGTACTCTTTTTAAAGCCACATTAAAGTATCTGAAATAAGTATTTTGAATAATTGACATGAAAAATACAAAAAGTAACATTGCAATATCATTATTATGTTTGTTCACATTTGTAGTATATGTATTTGGAATACTCCTATATGAAACAGAGTATACTGATTGGAAATACATATCATGTGTTAAACATAATCCATACGGTGATGATGAAGAGGATGCTGATAAAAAAACGAACAGCAAAAACAAATCTTCACAACAAGATTTAGGAGAGTTATTTGAAAAATACTTTCAAAATCCTCAATGGACAACTTTCGAGTCAACTAAAGGCCATAGGATAGTTGAGTTCAACGGTGAATGCGAATATGATGGGAAGCCCGCAAAGGTTAAGATGCAATTTATCATCATATACTATGTTGACTCTTTTTTTCACTATTGGTGGTACTACAGGGTTGGTGCTATAGAGGTAAATAAAACCGCTTTGAGCTCTGGGGAAAGAAATGAATTTTTCGGGAAAATTCTAGCCAGTAAAAAATAAACTATATCCAAATGTGAATGGGGAGGCAATCGAAATGAAAAAGGTAATTGTAGTGTTTGCTGCACTATTTTGTGGAGTAGTGGCATGGGCTAATATGCCCGCTGAGGTATGGGCCTATCCAGGAGTGAGGATAGATTATGGTGAGACAACTCATAATGTGCCTTGTTTTTGGTATGTGGATTTCGCCACCTTAGAGAAGTCTGGCACAAACGATAATCCGATGATAAAGATCATGGTTTCTTTCGGAACTGAACAATATGAAATATTGGAAAGACACTACCAATTTATAAAGCAAAATGGCAAATGGGTATTTAAGTGGCGTGAACCTTTTGGTGGCAAGCATGAAGCTTCTGACTCTGGTCCGGTTTGGCAAAATGTGTCCAGCGAGCGTCTAGCAAATGATGTATTGTATATTGCTTTTAATCACTAATACGCGAATGATTATGAAAAAAGATTATCATTGTCTCCTGTATACGACCTTTCTAAGTTATTAGCGATGTTTGATTGGATTAAGGCTAATATTTCAAAATATCCAGTAACTATTTCTTGGATTCCAGATTAATGATATTGGATATGCTGCTTTCCTTTTTCACCGTACAAAGGTATAATGAAATTGAAAGTATTATTAAGCGAGGGGGCTGGTTACATTGAAATTAAGTATTGAAACAATAAAAGATAGACTGTCTCCCATTTTTAAACAATATGGTATATTAAACGCGTATTTATTTGGTTCTTACGCCCGTGGCGAAGCAACTGATAATAGTGATGTAGACCTCCGTGTGGATATTGGGGATTTAAGTGGATTAAAGTATTCAGAATTTTATGTTGATGTTGAAGCTGCTCTTTCCTGTAAGGCAGATATTCTAACAACCAGACAGTTGCCTAAGACATTTTTAAACCACATTCGCAGGGAGGAAATCAAGTTATATGGAAATTGATAGTAAAGATATACATCGGATTAAACATATCATTGATTACTGCCATAAAATTGAAAATGTCATGAAGAAACTTTCAGGGGAGGACAAGAAAAGCTCTTACTTTGATGTAAATAATTATGAAATTAGGGATTTAACTTGTTTTTATTTATTGCAAATAGGTGAGCTTTCTATCGGACTTACAGATGAGTTTAAGAATAAACATTCTGCGTTACCCTGGAAGGCAATTAGAGGTTTTAGAAATATTGTGGCACATAGGTATGATACTATAGATGTTGAAACGGTTTGGGATATTATAAATAGCAATATACCAGAGCTGAAAGAGGCATGTATGAATATAGTATTGCAGGCACAGCCAAAAGTTGCTGTGGAGTTATAGTCAGGGAGAAGCAGTTATTGCGCAGAGGAGTCGTTGTATTGCAACGGCTTCTTTTTTTATTGGGACATTGGACTCAGAGTACGACACTTTCAAAAGATTATTTGCTAAAGTAGTCTTAACATAATTGGAGTTTTGCGCTTAGGGGGAATAGTTATGGCTCTTGTAGTTGCTTCTAATATGGCTGCTTTAAACACATATAATACATTGAAGAAAAATGACAAAAAGATGGCTAATAATCTGGAAAAGGTCTCTTCTGGCATGAAAATCAACAGTGCCAAGGACGACGCTTCCGGGTATGCTATTTCTGAGAAAATGCGTGTGCAGATTCGGGCGTTGGCTCAAGATGACCAAAATGTTAAGAATGGCAAGTCATTATTGTTTGTAGCCCATGGTGGTATACAGGAAATAGTTAATAATCTGCGTACCATAAAAGAAATGGCATTAAATGCTGCTAATGATACCAATACTGATGCGGATAGGGCGATTATTCAAAAAGAACTGGAGCAACGTAAATTACAAATTGATGATATAGCATCTACTACTGAATTTAATGGGAAATATTTGTTGAATGGAAGTTTAAAATCCATATATAAAAGTAGTCCAATAAGTAGTAGTGAAACATATAACAACTATGTAATTCCCTCCGTCAATAAAGGAAAAATTTCCCCTGTTATTGATACTAATAATCCTAATGAGTACAGTTATACAATAACGGAAGATGGTATTTATGGTATACAGTACCCTGGGAATATGAATGATGAATTAAAAAATTGTACAATTTATATAGATGCAGATAATGTAACATTAAAGGATTGGAATTGGGCACAGGTTCCACATTTAAATATGAAAATAGTCTGCTTGAGAGATAATACAAATATTGTTTTGGATAATGCGTGTATTTCTACCTGGGGAACGGATTCTCTTATTACGTTTGGTTCAGGGACACAAAATACTTTGACGTGCATTCCTGGTTATAATTATTTGACCAGAAGTCCTGATGAAGGTTCTGTTATTAATACTCCTATGATAGATATTGGTGGAGGGTTAACAATTTTAACTCATGGAAGAGAAAGCAACGTGTCACCAGACCTTATATTGCGCGAAGAAAACAGAAAAAAGGGTATAATTAAGAACCCTATAACTTATAACAGCCCCTTAATCGGAACCAAAGCAAATGTTCAGACTAATTCCAATTTAACAATAAAGACAGATAACTATCCTGTTGAAGATTATCGAGGAATAGCAAATCGGTTTAGCATTCTCATTTATTCCGACCAATTGAAAGATTACTGCAATGTTTGTGTCATTGGCTCTGGAGTAAATGGTTCCATGGGGGATATTAATCAGGTGAGTGGTACGATTTGTTACCAATATGATGATTATGGTCTTAATTATGATTTTTCTCGTTGGTTTCCTGAGCTTTATGGCGCAGGGAAGGGAGGAACCGTAGGGAATATTTCTTGTGATCATATTTATAGTACATCAAATACAAACAATTCAAATTATCGATATTCTTATCCTGTTACATATTCTAATGACGTAACTTCAGATGATGAGTTCTTAAACATTGATAGTTTGTATCGTGATAATGATGATGGACTTGTAATCCATACAGGAACCAAAGCCAATGAGAATATTCATATAAATATAGATGATATGCATTGTGAAGCATTGGGAATCGGTAATATTAAGGTTGTTAATAGGGATGAAGCTATAAATTCATTATCATACATAGATGCAGCTATAGATAAGGCTTTAGGAGAAATTACAGATGTTGGTGCATATATGAGTCGAATGGACTTTACAGATAACAATATTATTACGGCACAAGAAAACACCATTAGTGCGGAATCTGTTATACGCGATACAGACATGGCTAAGGAAATGACAGGTTTTGCTACAAATAATCTCCTGTCTCAGGCGGCGCAGTCTATGTTAGCTCAGGCTAATCAAAATAGTAGTAATGTATTGAGTTTATTACAATAAATTTATTAGAAAGGGTTGAATGTATATGGTAAAAGCAACGTTTGAGAACTTTTTGGAGAAATATCCAAACTATCAAAGCTTGAAGGATGATATGGGGGCAAAAGCCGTATTTGAAATGCTTAGTACGGCTGAAAGTATTTCTGCTTCTGTTAAAGCAATAGAAGATGATGAGCCGGCATTATTGCCCCATGTTCGCGTCATAGAATACTTGCTGGCCAATTGCAAAGAAACGACATTGGATCTAAATAATGATTTCCATAAACAGGGCATTGGCAGAATGCAATGCGCTATATTGGAAGGAATGGGATATGAACCCAATGTAGATAAAAAACTGCCAAAATGGTGTAATGAACATATAAAAGAGGCCATGTGTTATGATAAACAATGATTGAAGTACACAATTTATGGATTCCTTAATCTAACTATAAAAATGTCAGATAATAGAGAGGTCGTTGCATTGCAATGGCTTCTTTTTTTATTGGGACATTGGACTCAGAGTACGACACTTTCAAAAGATTATTTGCTAAAGTAGTCTTAATATAATCTGTTTTTGTACATAGGGGGAATAGTTATGGCTCTTGTAGTTGCCTCTAATATGGCTGCTTTAAACACATATAATACATTGAAGAAAAATGACAAAAAGATGGCTAATAATCTGGAAAAAGTGTCTTCTGGTATGAAAATCAATAGTGCCAAGGATGACGCCTCAGGGTATGCTATTTCTGAGAAAATGCGGGTGCAAATTCGCTCATTAGAGCAGGATATTACCAATTCACAGAATGGTATTAGCTTAATGAAGGTCGCCGAAGGGGCTGTTTCATCTACGGTGGATATTTTGCGAACGTTTAAGGAAAAGGCATTGGATGCTGCCAATGACACTAATACATATATAGACAGGGCAACAATTCAAAAGGAACTGGATGAACTCATTGACCAAGTGGATGATAATGCCAATGTTACATATAACGGTAAATATTTGATTAACGGCAGTATGGAGGTAAAAATTGAGACTGATAGAGAGCAGATAATTGCAGCTCTAAACACGGAGTGGATTGAGAATAGCTTAGACCATATTGAAGAAGCCTATGGATTGACTTTTCGAGGTTCGGATGCGTCAGTCAGGGAAATAACAGTTGAGTTTGAAGATAAGCCTGGGGCTTTTGAGGCTGCACTTTGCTCGTGGACAATAGACCGTAATGGGAAGGCTGATAGCTTGAAAATGATAATAAATACTGGTAATATCAGTCTATATGATAAGACAGATCCATCTGGTTGGTCTACTGACCGGATTATTATGCACGAATTAACGCATGCTATTATGGCATCTAATATTGCAAATATGCATACGCTTCCTACGTTTATAACTGAAGGGACGGCCTCATATATTCAAGGACGAGATGATTTGACTACAACACTTGCCACTCACGATAAATCGTGGTTACAGAACCAGTTATTGGATGACAGTGATTATACTGCCAGTTCTAATGATCCTTATGATGCAGGCTACATATTTCTGCGTTACTTAACAGCGCAAAGTGCAGGTGACGGTAAAGAAGTAATGCATCGTTTTATGAATTCGTTAAGTCATTCATCAAAACGTGGAGTAGGGATGTTGGATGAGGCTGTACAGTTTGCGTCTAAAGGAAAGTTTTCATCCCGTGATGATATGCTTGCCAAAATGCTGGATGACTATGATATTGCTGGCAATATGACGGATTTCCTAAAAGCTTACTGTAATATAGATTTGACCAATGAAGATGTTGGTTCCACCTTGGGAAGTGATGCAGGTGGTCCTAAGTCGTTATCAGGGGCAGATGTGGTGTCAGAGGCAGGTTCAACAGAGTTTTGGTACTTGCCAGGTGGTAAATATTCTTCACTAGGAGACCTTTTGGTAGAATGGCCAGACGGTTATCAGGAAAGAATGGGGAAGTTGACTCTGCAGACAGGAACTAAGGCAGGGCAATCTATGAAAGTTAGTTTCAAGGATATGCGTGCAGAAGCTATGGGCCTTAAAGATAAGTTTGGTAAAAAAATTAGCGTGAACACTAGGGAAGATGCCAATAATACTATCCGTGTAGTTGATCAAGCACTTCGTAAAGCGTTGGAACAGCAGACCACTATCGGCTCCATGCAAAGTCGCCTGGAATTTACTATTGAAAACCTTATAACGGCTGACGAAAATGTACAAAATGCTGAATCTACGATTCGTGATGCAGATATGGCCAAGGAAATGACGGACTACTCAAAGCACAATGTTTTGTTGCAAGCAGCGCAGTCTATGTTAGCTCAGGCTAATCAAAATAGCAGTAATGTGCTGAATTTACTACAATAACAATTCGGAGCTGTCGTAGATCTTGCGGTAGTTCTTTTATAAATTTGCCATAGAAGAGAAGAGTCGTTGCATTGCAACGGCTTTTTATTGACACTATGGAGACTTACTTAGTATACTTAGTAAAAGAGAAATTAGAAAGCTTGGAAAGGAGAATGGATATGGCAGTTTCTAAAACCGTTACCTGTTCTTTTACGTTAGATAGAGAGACTTATGATGCCTTTAAAAGTATTGTTGTTAAAAACCATGAAAACGTTAAGGGTAATTTAATAAGGTATATGAAGGATGTTATCCAGTTCGAAACCTCCAATGCGGCAACTTTGGCAGCAATAAAGGAAGTCGAGGAAATGAAAAAGAATCCGTCTGTTGGCAAATCCTATTCGGATGTTGATAGGATGATGGAGGATTTGTTGGCGTGAAGTATGTAGTAAAGCCTACCAGCCAGTTTAAAAGAGATTTGAAGCGTGCAAAAAAGCGTGGATACAATATTGACCTTATTACGGATGTTATCAAAAAGCTGGCTCAGGGAGAGGAGCTTCCGCCAGAAAATAAGGATCATCAATTAAGTGGTAAGCTGGCAAAGTACCGGGAGTGTCATATTACACCGGATTGGTTATTGATGTATGAGATAGATGATATATATTTATATCTGTACCTGGCAAGAACTGGAACCCATAGTGATTTGTTCTGATGGACAAAGCAATTAAATTTATTACTTTATCATTTTATAAGCGAGGTGAAAACACCGTAGTTGGCAGATTAGGCTACGGTGCATAGTTGCAGAATATATCAGAAGAAATTATTGAATTTGCCGACCGCAGCGAAGCTATGGCTTTGCTGGGAGAAAGAGACGAGTATGTTCGTGTATTGATGGAGAATTTTGACGCGCGGTTCATTAGCCGTGGAGAGGTGCTGGAAATCAGCGGTGAGTCATCCCAGGTGGAGCCGGCTGCCAAGATTATGCGGGAGCTGCAGTACCTGTATAGACAAGGCAATGCCATCACCATGCACGAAGTAAGATATAGTATTGGTTTGGTAAAAGGGGGCCAGGGTGAGGCCCTTCACAGCCTTTTTGGGGATACCATTTTGGTGACCTCCAGAGGACGTCATGTACGCCCGAAAACCTTGGGACAGCGGGTTTATGTGGATGCCATAAAAAAGAATTCCATTACCTTCGGTGTGGGCCCTGCGGGAACGGGTAAAACATATCTGGCGGTGGTTTTGGCCTGCGCTGCTCTTCGTAATCGTGAGGTGGAAAAGCTGATTCTTACCCGTCCGGCGGTGGAAGCTGGGGAAAAGCTGGGCTTTTTGCCGGGAGATTTACAGGAAAAGGTTGATCCATATCTTCGTCCTCTTTATGATGCCTTGCAGGATATATTGGGTCAGGACACATATCAGAAGCTCATGACCAAGGGGGTTATCGAGATTGCTCCATTGGCCTATATGCGTGGTCGTACTCTGGAAAATGCCTATGTTATTCTCGACGAGGCCCAGAATACCACTGCCAAGCAGATGAAAATGTTTTTGACCCGTCTTGGTTTTGGCTCCAAGATGGTGGTAACAGGAGACCCGGGGCAGATTGATTTGCCAAGGGGGGTTACCTCAGGGTTAATAGAAGCAACCAGGGTCCTTGAGAATGTCAAGGGCATTGAAATAGTACGCATGGAAGCCATGGATGTAATCAGACATGACGTGGTATCGAGAATTGTAGAGGCCTATGATCGTTATGAGGCTTCACGTAAAGAAGAATAATAGGAGAATTTGCCAATGGATGTTATTATCAGCCGTGAGCCCGAAGATTTGAAGCTGGAGCCGGAAATCGAGGAAATTGTGCGCAATGCCGTTGAGGTTACCGGGCCTCTTTATGGAGTGGAAAATGGGGAGGTAAGTATTACCCTCACCAATAATGAATATATCCATGAGCTTAATAATAAGTATCGCGGTTTGGACCGTCCAACCGATGTACTGTCATTTGCCTTTGCAGACAGCCAGGAGGACGAGCCGGAAATCGAGGGCGGTCTGGAGACTGAGATTTTGGGAGATATTATTATTTCCGTGGAAAAGGCTCAGGAGCAGGCCAAAGAGTATGGTCACAGTTTGAAAAGAGAGCTTTCCTTCCTCACTGTTCACGGGATGCTTCATCTTATGGGGTATGACCACATGGATGAGGAAGAACGGCTGGAAATGGAAGAGGAGCAGCGTTATGTAATGGGGAAGCTGGGAATCAGCCGTGATGACGGCGATGATAAGGATATGCAGCTTCCACTGGCCCAGGCCCCTGATGTTGTAAAGGGCAAGGGGATAGAAATTGATATTAATTCTATTCCACAGAATGAGCCTAAGAAATTGCCAAAGGATTATAAATCCGGCTTTGTGGCAGTAATTGGCCGTCCAAATGTGGGTAAATCCACTTTGATAAACAGCCTTATCGGTCAGAAAATCGCCATTATGTCTGATAAGCCCCAGACTACCCGTAACCGCATCATGTGTGTACTGACCAAGCCGGATGCCCAGCTGGTATTTTTGGATACGCCGGGTATTCATAAGCCTATTGATAAGCTGGGAGAATACATGGTAAAAGCCGCTGAGGGCACTTTGCAGGAGGTTGACGCCATTATTTTCGTGGTGGATGCCAATGAGAAATTTGGTCCTGGTGAGCATTATATTCTTGAGCGTCTCAAGTCCACCAAAAAGCCTGTAGTATTGGCCATTAACAAGGTGGATTTGCTGGAGGACAAGGAGGCTCTGCTTCCAATCATAACCAATTACAATGGTAAGTACGACTTTGCGGCTACTGTCCCTATTTCTGCTTTGGAGGAAAATAATCTGGAGGGATTGCTGGATGAGGTAAAGAAGTACCTGCCAAAGGGACCGCAGTATTATCCTGAGGATATGGTGACAGACCAGCCTGAGCGACTGATCATCGCAGAAATGGTTCGTGAAAAGGTGCTGCACCTTACCCGTGATGAGGTGCCTCATTCCATTGCAGTTGATGTGGATGAAATGAAGGTTCGGGATAACGGTGATAATTATGTACGGGTGACGATTTACGTGGAGCGTGAGTCCCAGAAGGGTATTATCATCGGTAAAAAGGGTGCTATGCTGAAGGAAATCGGTGCCCAGGCCCGTCAGGATGTACAGATGCTGTTGGGTGGCAAGGTGTTCCTTGACCTTTGGGTTAAGGTGAAAAAGGACTGGCGCAACCGGGACAATATTCTTAAAGGATTCGGTTTTGAATAATGGGACAGTATCAGACTGATGCCCTGGTGCTGGGGGTAAAGAACTGGGGCGAAGCAGATAAAATAATTACCCTGCTTTCCCGTGAGCATGGGAAGATAACGGCAACGGCCTTTGGCTGTCGTCGCCCTAAAAGCCCTTTGGCAGGGGCTCTGCAGATGTTCAATGAGGTGGACATCCAGCTCACCAAGGGCAATCGCCTGGACACTGTTCGCCAGGCGTCCTTGAAGCATGCCAATCGCACTATGAGTACGGATTTCTCAGCCATGGCCTATGGTGCCTTTGTGGCAGAGCTGGCCACAAATTTGGCGGTGGAGGGTTTTCCCCAGGGGGATATGTACGATAAACTGTTGGAGGTCTTCGATGCCTTTGGCAGCCGTAATCCAAGAATTGCGGCTCTGGCCGCGGCTTTCCAGATTTTGGAATTTTCTGGTATGCAGCTTTCCTATGAAAGATGTGTCAGAAGTGGCCTGGATATTGAAGGAGATGCTTTTTTTTCCATCCAGGAGGGTGGAGCATTGCTTCCTGAAATGGTTCAGCCGGATGATAAAGATATTATGGAATATCCGGAAGCTATGCGGGTATTTATTGGCCAGCTTTTGAAGCTGAATTGGCTGGAAAAGCCAGCCTTTAAGGTCAGCGGCAGTATTATGGTTCAGGCTGAAGCCCTTTTATTGGGGTATTTATACAGTATGTTTGGCAAGCCTATGAAATCATTAAAATTTATTCAGCAGCTTGGTTGACAGCAACATAATTAATAGTCCAATTTAAAAGTCTGGGAAGTGACTCAAATCATTTCCCAGACCTTTTTGGTTTCACCTAAAATATTACTTTCCGAAGTATCTCTTTAACAGACCTTCAAAGCCTTTGCAGTGACGGGCTTCATCCTTGCACATTTCATGGACGGTATCGTGGATAGCATCCAGATTCAGCTTCTTGGCATGAACTGCCAGCTTTTTCTTGCCCTCGCAGGCACCAAATTCAGCATCAACACGCATCTTCAGATTTTTCTCTGTGCTGTCAGTTAATACTTCACCCAGCAACTCAGCAAATTTTGCTGCATGCTCTGCCTCTTCCCAAGCATAACGCTTGAAGGCTTCGGCTACCTCAGGATAGCCTTCACGGTCAGCCACACGGGACATTGCCAGATACATACCAACCTCGGTGCATTCGCCGTTGAAGTTCTGCTTCAGACCTTCAATAATTTCAGAGTCAACACCCTGAGCTACACCCAGCTTGTGTTCATCAGCTAACTGCTGACCGCCTTCTTCCATTTTGTTGAATTTTTCAGAACCAACATGGCAGATAGGACACTCATCTGGTGGAGCATCTCCCTCGTGAACGTAACCACAAACGCTGCATACATATTTAGCCATACTGTACCTCCTTAATAATAGTACACACACTCAGCTTCTTACATATAATTATATCGAAAATGGTACAAAAATAAAGAATAATTTGACATTTTTTACGATTCGTATTTGCTATTTTTAGGACTCACTATTATTGGCGTTACCTTCTGTGCTGTTTTGGGACTTTATCCATTGGGAGTAAGGCTGTGCATATTCATTACTGCGGTTAGCCTGTACATACGCATAAAAGTTACGAACTTGCTGGGCCCGCTTACGAATTTCCTCCCCCTTCCAATTATTCTTTTTGCCAGGAGTAAACAAATTTGTGCCACCCAAAGCATGCTGTCGTGCTACAATATCCTCTAAAGCCACATCCGGATTACGTAAAATGTCATAGAGCACTATGAAGGTCGTGGTGCGTCCATGTCCTGCATGGCAATGAAAATGCAGCCAGTAATTGGATGGCAGATTTTTGTAGAAGTCCATAAAGTCATCTATATCTTCATCTGTAGGTGCACATTGGTCTGCAACAGGAATACGTTTGTAGCACATTCCAAGCCGTTTGGCAAGAGCTTCCTCTGGTTCAGCCTGCTCAACCTTTATAGTACGGGATGTAAACAGCTTTGTGTCGGTTTTGCCCAAAGGAATAAAGGTTATTTCTTTGCCCACCATGGATTGTAATGCTTTTTCCTCAGTCTGTGGTATTTCCGCTGAACTGAGGTTACGGTTGTCTAAATTATTTTTAATGTAACGGCTTACGGCAAAGTCACCGTTTACAAAGCCATGGGATTCTCTCCGTAAATCCACCACATAGATGACCGCATTTTGGCCAGCATGCTCGTATATTTTGTCCCTAACCATGGCGAGGCCTGCACCGGAAAATTCGGCACTGGCAGAACATCTTAGGGTATCCATTCCCTGACGGGAGGGAACACTGCTCAAGGATTGCGGAAATTCATCTGTCATGAATCTAAGACTGCGGGGAAATACGGCTCCTGACATGGAATCCAGTCGCCAAATTGGCGCATCCTGTTTTTCAGCGGCCTGGGCTGTTGCCATCAGCATAATAAGCAAATAACAGACCACAGTAAACAGACTGCAAGTGGATTTCGTTATTCGATTTTTTTTCATTAACATGAATTATTCAACCTCCTATCGTTTTGAATCTTCATTAAGGTTTTGTACTTATGCAAATTCTACATGTGCAGAAAAAATCCTGCTGATTTTTAGTCTGCAAAGGATAAGTATTATTTTTCGACAGGATTAATGATAGAGATGCCATAGTCATTTATTTTAAAAAAAGAATTAAACTAATGGAGCATAATTTGTAGTTGCATGGCAAATATGATAAAATTGCATGTTAGTATTATTCTGTAATATGTATATAAACCATGAAATTTCTAGGAGAAAACAATGTTTGAAATAATTACAAAATCCCCGGAGGAAACGGCGGCTATAGGTGAGAAAATCGGCAGGCTAGTTTCCAATGGAACAGTGATTTGCCTATATGGTGATCTGGGAGCCGGCAAGACACTGTTTGTGCAGAACTTGGCCAAGGGCTTGGAAATAGATGAGGATGTTACCTCTCCTACATTTAATATAATGAATGTTTATGAGGGGCGGCTCCCCCTTTATCATTTTGACTTGTACCGTCTGGAGCAGGAGTACGAGCTGGAGGATATCGGCTTTTACGATTATGTGGATGATCCTGATGGTATTGTGGTTATTGAATGGGCGGATAAGTTTGCTGATTGTCTGCCTGATGACTTTGTACTGCTTACCATTGAAAGAACAGAGGCAGAGGAAAATGAACGCCGCCTGATTTTTGATATCAGAGGGGATGTTTATAAAGATATTTTCCGGGAGGTGGAAGAACTGTGCCAATTTTAGCAATGGATACTGCTACCATGGTTTCCAGCGTGGCAGTTGCAGATAATAAAAAATTACTGGCTGAACTAATCGTAGAAAATAAGCTGACACATTCTGAGACGCTGCTTCCACATGTGGAACAGGTTCTCAATATGGCAGGAACCAAGAAAGAGGATTTGGAGGCAGTGGCCGTAAGTATTGGCCCAGGCTCCTTTACGGGCCTTCGCATTGGACTGGCTGCGGCTAAGGCCATCGCCTATGGCTTGAATATTCCAATTATTGGTATTCCTACCATTGAGGGTCTCGCTTGGCATTATCCTGTTCCTGGAATAAGGGTGGCAGGCTTTATAGATGCCCAAAAGGGAAATGTTTACACCGCCCATTATAAGTGGAATGGCAGTGCTTTTGATGAGGTAAAGCCTATTGAGGTGGTATCCTTGGAGGACGCCATTAACATTTGCGGTGAGATTGAGGGGACTGTGATGGCTGTTGGCGACATGGTTTCAAAGAAGATGATTAAGCTGGGTAACCTTCCGGAAAATCTTATTATTCCACCAAAGCATACAATGATGCCAAGGGCAGCCAATATTGCCATGGCTGGTTTAAAGAAGCTGGCAGCAGGCCAGGTGGGCTCAGTGATGGACATGGAACCTATTTATATAAGAAAATCCGAGGCTGAGGTGCTTTGGGAGAAGCGACAGGCAAAGCTGAAGCAGGAGGCCCAATGATCATCTTTCGTAAAATGGTGCCGGAGGATGCAGATGCCGTGGCTGAGGTAGAAAAGCAGTGCTTTGCCACACCATGGTCCCGTGAATCCTTTTGGCGTGATGCCTCCAGCAGTGATACCTATTATCTTCTTGCCATTGATGAGGAAGCTGATAACAAGGTAATCGGTTATGTAGGATGCTGGATTTTGGCTTATGAAGGCAGTATTACCAATGTGGCCATAGCTCCAGAATATCGTCGTCAGGGAATAGGGCGGCAGATGCTCATTAAATTAATCGAGGAGGTCAAAGCCCGTGGGGTTACGGCGATGACATTGGAGGCAAGGGTTTCCAATACTCCTGCCATTAAATTATATGAAGGCCTGGGCTTTAAAAGCGTAGGGCAACGACCGAAATATTATACCAGCCCTGTGGAGGATGCCGAAATAATGTGGAATACTCATATTTAAGGCTGGTTATTGATATGGAGAAATATATGGATAAGGTTAATAAGGACAAAGAAAAGATTGTTACACTGGCAATAGAGTCCAGCTGTGATGAAACCTCGGCAGCTGTGTTGGTTGGTGGCAGAACTGTGCTTTCCAATATCATAGCAACCCAGATTCCAATACATAGAAAATTTGGCGGGGTGGTGCCAGAAATCGCTTCCCGCAAGCATATTGTCAATGTGATGCCGGTTATTGATGAGGCTTTGGAAAAGGCCGGTGTGACACTGAAGGACATTGACCAGGTGG
>NZ_JAZTZI010000113.1:0-9172 GCF_045637405.1 Anaerovibrio sp. | reverse complement strand
TGTATGAGTCTTTACATGGGAACCAGTTTCAACATTCATGGAACCACCACCCATATTGGCATAGGTGGCCATACCGTCAGTACCGGTATTTCCAGCCATAGCAAGGCCCTCAGTGGCCGCGCCTACGAAATCATTACCGGCAGAGAGGGCCGCCATGGATGCTGTGGCTCCCATAACAGTGTTATGGGTCTGCTCCTGGGCTTCCATTTTGGTACCCTTATCTATGGTATAAATGAGGTCATCATCGGAAATAGAGGCTGTACCCAAACCTTCAAGGGTTGTGCCAACCTTGTATTTTCCAGAAAGAATTGTCCCCCCGAAACCAGTCATTTTATCCTTTATCAATGTGGTTTTTTGTCCAGCATTTAAGGCATCTACGCCAGTAAAGGTTATTCCTCTGGTGTCGATGGTCGCCCATGAGCCGTCACTGTTCTGGGCGATACCCGTTCCTGTCAGTGTCAGTGCAGGCTTTTCCCACTCAGCACTCGTAATGTAGATAGTTTGGAAGTTCTTTACGTTGCCTGCCGAATTGACTCCAGAGAAGTATAATTTATTGCCCGTAACGAAGTCGCCAATTTCAGTGCCGCTATCGCCACCCTTAATGGTTCCAGTGACTATGCTGTCCGTAATATACACTTTGTTGTCTGTGGCATTTTTATTACCATCATATGCATGACCGCCATAAACAGCATCGAGCGTACTATCTATCAGCTCCACCTGATTATTTTTCGCATCTCCATACTTTGAAGAACCGCCCCTAACTTCTTCTACCGAACTATTGCTTATTTTAAGAAAATTGCCCTCTACAAGATTCCTAGAAGCATGATTGGACCTAGCACCCATTGCAGTGTGTACCATTGCGTTATTAATAATCAGATGATAGCCTTTAGCCTCTCCACTAGACGAATTATTCTCAACAAGTCCGCCATACACTTCCTCCACTGACAATACGTTTCCTGTGACGGTCAGTGTCTTATCCGCTGCCGTTTCGCCAGGGTTAGGTACAGCCGTACCAGAACCTACACTACCTTTGACCGTGTTGTCCGTGGCATCAATATAGACCGCAGACGCCATACTACTGCCCCCTATCCACAGGGAAACAGCCAGGGCCAAAGCAGCCTGTCCCTTTAAACCTTTCCAGCCCCTCCCCTTATTGGCTTTGCTGGTGCCAATGTACCCCCCCTAGTGGACTATTATACTTCCTTGTTTCCATTTTTCATTCCCTCCATGCATATATACAGTGCCCCGAGGCACACATACTTTCTTAGAATAAAAAATAGCACAAAAATTCCCAAAATTCAACAACTCTGCAAAAAGTGGTCGATTTTTGCAAAAAGTGGTCGATTTTTAGACCTTTTGACGTTTTTTGTATAACAATATTGTTATACAAAAATTGCCCTGTCAGAGAATTCTCCAACAGGGCCACAAATCATTTACTTATACAAAAACAAAGTAGCAGTCCGGCTATAATCCAGGCTACTGTTTTCTCTTGCTTGGCTTTATTTAGTTTGGCTTGCTCCTCTTTCTCGAACTGTTCTAAGGATGCTCTGGCAATCTCTAATGAGTTCTCCTGCTCTATCATTTCCTTCCTTAAGCTGTAGATTTGATTTTGCAGCTTCTCGGACTCCTGCTCTGCTTGACTCAATTTCTTCTCGGACTCCTGTAGCTGTTTCTGCTGCTGATCTGTCTTAAGCTGGATTTTCTTGTTCTGATTATTGAGCTTGGTGATGGCCTGATTAACTGTTTTCCCGGCAGTATCAAAGCCAAGTTTCAGGTCATTTATGTTAAGCCCAAGACTGATATAAAGTTCCTCAATTTCCTGCCCCTTGGCCATTGTATTTAACCTTTCTTGTTTTTTACATACACTGTATCGACAATGCACTAATTTATGTTATAATAATCATAAAAGGAGATGATTATTATGGCTAAAACTTCAAGTGCAAATATAAGCATTAGAATGGATGCTGAATTAAAAGCAGCTGCTGAAAACTTATTTGAAGAACTGGGTATGAATATTAGCACTGCATTTAATATCTTTGTTAGACAATCATTACGTGAAGGTCGAATTCCTTTTACTATCTCCAGGGGAAGACCAAATAATGAAACTATCTCCGCTTTACTGGAGGCAGATAAGATTTCTAAAGACCCTAATATAAAAGGTTATAATGATGTTGATGAATTATTTGAGGATATTTTAAAATGACAAAATATACCTTAAAAACAACAACCCAGTTCAAAAAAGACCTTAAAAATGCGTCTAAGTCAAATCGCGATATAAGTCTACTAAAAAAATAGTTAATAAACTTGCCAACGGCGAACCATTACCTTCTAAAAGCCATGACCATGCATTATCAGGAAATTGGAAAGCCTTTAGAGAATGCCACATACAACCTGATTGGTTGCTTATTTACAAACTGGAAAATGATATTCTTGTTTTAACATTAGCCAGAACAGGATCGCACAGTGTGCTATTCAATAAGTAATTATCCCATCACATCCTCAATATACGATGGCTTATAATTCTTTTTGGCGATTATCACCATCTGCTCCAAAAGCACCTCAAGGTCTGACTCATTGATGTCCTTTCATTGACATTTCTCCCAGCGGCAGTGCCACCAAACAAAAAGGCCAATGGACTGAAAGATAGTCCTTTGGCTTATCTCTGGAACGGAACAATTTTGAAAATAGGTTCATAAGCTGATGCCTCCTTTTTTGACATTAATTACAACACTTGACAATATGGTAAAAACACCATATTATTTAATTGAGGTGAAAAGATGTCTACAGAGAAATATGATGTACAGTTATACGAAAAAGCCAATGGGGATTGTCCCATACAGGATTTCCTTGATTCCCTTGATGATAAAATGGCCGCGAAAATGTATGGAATGATTGAACTTTTAGAAGAAAACGGTCCTGCATTAAGAAAACCATATAGCGAACATCTACAAGATGGTATTTTCGAGCTTAGGGCCAAATTTTCCAGCAACATAACACGTGTACTCTATTTCTTCTATGTTGATAAAAAAATAATATTAACAAATGGATTTGTGAAGAAAACTCAAAAAACGCCGAAAAAAGAATTACTAACAGCTATAAAATATAGAAAAGATTACTTTGATAGGGAGGACTGAATCATGCGCTCTTTTAGAGATTCATTAAACAAGCGATTAGAAAATGATAATTTCAGAAAAGAATATGAAAATATCCAGCCTGAAATGAATATTATCAGGGCTATGATTGCTGCTCGAAAAGACCAGAACTTAACTCAGGCTGATTTGGCAACTCGCACGGGAATTAATCAGGCTGATATAAGCAAGCTTGAAAACGGGAGTAAAAATCCATCCCTGAAAATGCTCAAACGCTTAGCAGAAGGGCTTAATATGGATTTAAAAATCGAGTTTGTTCCTAAAACAGCTTCATTATGATAATCATCCTAAATTAACAATATTCCACGCTCATCGTACACACTTTCACCGTTATCCAATCCACAGCGGATTGCGACGGCAAAGCCTAGTCCTTTAGGGTTCGGTCAAGAGCCATTATCGTGGCCACGACACCGTCAATCTTCTCTGTGGATTTTTCTTTGTCTGGCTTTATGTTCCCGGCTGGGTCTGTCTTTATGAAGATGTTATCCATCATCCATCTAAGTACCGGATGGCCGCCATGGGCTATTTTCTGCTCCAGCATCAACTTCATCAGCTCCTTGGTTGGTGGGTTCATATCCTTGAAGCCCTGGCCAAATGGAACCACAGTAAAGCCCATACCTTCAAGGTTCTGCACCATCTGCACAGCACCCCAGCGGTCATAGGCAATTTCACGGATATTGAAGCGTTCATTCAGCTTATCAATGAACTGCTCAATGTAGCCGTAATGGACTACATTTCCTTCGGTTGTAAGAAGTGTCCCCTGCTTTTCCCACCTCGGGCTTGTAAAGGTTGCTTGCGTAGCTCCCATCCTTTTTCTCTGCGTAAATGCTGGAGTCGCTCACGGCCTTCCAAGTTCTGCCCTTGCTGTCCCCGGCCTGGTAGGTATCGTAGGTCCCGCCGTAGTGGGTGCTTTCTTTTCCGAAGTAGGCTGCGATTGTCTTTGCTGCCTTGCTCCTCGTAATCCCTGTCATTTCAATTTCTACCCCAAAGGTCTGTGCTCTTAAATCCATCATGTTTTGTCATCCTTTCTGCTTTTTGCCTTGCTTTGCTTTTGTTGTGTGTATATTGCCATACATGTGTTCTAATAGCAAGTTATTTACAGAAAGTTTTTGATGTATCTTTAGAGCCCGAAAAGGCCCGCCGAAGCGGGCAGGAGATGTTATTCGCCCGTCATAATAAAACGAACATACTCGGCCTTGTTTTCCTGGAGGTACTCAGCAAGCTCGGTAAAATCAAACTGTATTGCAAGTTCCTTTACAGTAACAATGTCAAACATGTTTGTGGCTCCGGTCTGCCTTATTACAAGAATCTGCCTTTTGATTTCCTGTGTCATAATCAGCCCTCCTCTACCTTGTGGTACTCATCTTCACCGTAGGCGAGATTAAGACCGCTCCCGTTGTCCCAGGAAACCATTATGCTGCCAATGTCATCAACTCCCAACACGGTGCCTCTGGTTCCCTGTGGCGGGGCCTGTGGATCGTCCATACAAAGACCTTGAGGCGAGGAGCAAGGACCGCGGTGAGGGCTTTGCCTGGGTGTTCAGGCTTTACGAAGAAAGCCTTGAAAAAGAAAACAGCCGCCTTGACCTTGGGCGGGAGTGCATTTTGGAAAAAGACATCCCACTGCTTTTAAAAGGCCTTGAGGAGGCAGGAATCAGGGAATTCACCTTCAGCTCAGGTTGGAGCAGTTCCAACGAAACAGCCTTTGAATTTTACAAAGCAGGCTGGAAGGTAACAGGAATGACCTTGGTAAACACCCACAAGGAATGGCCAACCGAAAACTACAAGCAGGAACCAGCCTTCATTTTCACCCGCGGCTGAAAAGCCGCAGCCCCTTCCCCGGAAGGGGGCCTTTCCTCGTCTTGTGAGAATATACAGTATACTCGCATTTCTAGTCTTCTCGAGTTTGCCATGCTAAAGTATCCGGGCCTAGTCAGACTGTATATATTTATTTGTTAGCTCAAAAAATAATCATAACAAATTTTTATAAATTACCCGAGAAATCAATAATTATATTGTCTATACACTGTCACTATAGTATAATTAGACCATGGAGGTGTTTTATCATGACTACAGCAATTGTTCAAGTTCGCGTAGATAATGCACTCAAAAAAAGAGTAGAAAGTAAACTAAAAACCATGGGGCTTAATATGAGTACGGCAGTTAATATGTTACTTCACCAAATTGATAATCAGAACCGTATTCCGTTTGAAATTTCTGGAAAAGAATCTGAACTTTTACAGACCATTAAGGAGATTGAAGCTGGCCAGGGATTAAGTAAAGTTTATACTGATCCTGATGAGCTTTATAAAGATTTAGGAATATGATTTATAATGTCCAATACTCTAATAAATTCAAGAAAGATGTTAAATTAGCTAAAAAACGACATCTCAATACTGATTTGCTCCATGAAGTCATTGAACTTCTGCGAACTGGACAAAAATTACCAAAAGAGTATCATGATCACCAGCTATCTGGAGATTATGCCAACTACCGAGAGTGTCATATAGCTCCTGACTGGTTGCTTATATACAAAATAGAAGATGATACCCTAACACTATTACTAGCTCGTACAGGCACACATAGTGATTTATTTTAAAGCCCACATGGGCTTTTTTATTTCTTAAAGTTTGCCATGCTAAAGTATCCGGGCCTATTCAAGCTGAATGAGACCCCTTCTGCTTGTCTGTCACAGAAGATTCCTTGAATTCAAGTTCCTCCTCCGTTGGAATGTACACATCACTGCAAGGTAGCTCTTCGCCATTTCTGATTACTTGAACATCATCCGGTCCATAGCTTGCCACGAACCTTCGAACAATAGCCGATGCGTATTTTGGGTCAAGCTCCATGAGATATGCTTTTCTGTTCAACTGGGCGGCTGCCATCATGGTTGAACCACTGCCGCCAAACAGGTCCAGCACGATGCCGTTCTCCTGGCAGGAATTCTGCATTGGATAAGCAATCAGCGGTAAAGGTTTCTGTGTCGGATGTAGTTTGGATTTGGTTGGCTTGTCAAATTCCCAGACTGTGGTCTGCTTGCGGTCGCCATAGAATTTATGCTTGGCTGTATCCTTAAAGGCATAAAGCACAGGCTCATGCCGCATCTGATAATCCATTCTCCCGATTACCAATGCGTTCTTTACCCAAATGCAGGTCGTGGAATAATGGAAGCCTGCATCCACAGAAGCATTGAAAAAGTTACATTTCTCCGCATCCGAATGGAAAGCGTAAAATGCGCCACCATCCACCAGACTGCTATATGCATTTTTGAAGGCATCAAGCAGGAAATGGTAAAAAGCCTCACCATCGCTCCACTTGTCGTTCATGATAGTCATTCCGGTACCACCCTTATAAGCACAGTTATAAGGCGGGTCAGTAATACACACATTTGCCTTCTGCCCGTTCATAAGTGTAGCTACATCTTTTGGATTTGTGGAATCACCACACAACAGGCGGTGTTCTCCCAGGAGCCAAAGATCTCCTGGCTCAACAAAGGCAGCTGCGTCAAGAGCAGCATTTACATCAAAGTCATCGTCCTCAGTATCTTTATCATCTGTGCCAAAGAGGTCAGCCAGTTCCTTTTCATCAAAGCCTGTAAGACCGATGTCGAACCCCTCACTTTCAAGGGACTCAATCTCAATCTTTAAAAGCTCATCGTCCCAGCCAGCATTCAAAGACAATCTGTTATCTGCCAGGATATATGCTTTCTTCTGTGCTTCAGTGAGATAAGCAGCGGAGACACATGGTACCTGTTTTAGCCCCAGTTGCTTTGCAGCGGCAATTCTGCCATGTCCTGCCAAAATGCCATGTTCTCCGTCTGTTATCACCGAATTAATAAATCCAAATTCCTTTATAGCACTTGCCAGCTTTGTCACCTGTTCAGGCGAGTGTGTTCTGGCATTGTTCACATATGGAATAAGCTGGTCTACATCGACCAGCTCGTATTTCAGTTCTCCCATTAATATCATTTCCTTTCCCTGGCTCTTAGCAGGCGTTCCATCAAATCATCGGACGGTGTGTCTCCCTCATAGCCGGTTATGCAGTTTTCTTTTACGATTTGGAATATCTCGTTCCACAGCCTGTTGGCTTGGTTCATGTAGTTTATACCGATGTTTATAAACGGCGAGGTTATTGGCTTGCCGGATGTCGGGTGCTTACTGAGCATACCCATACGGCTGGTCAGCTCCTCACACTGAATCCATCTGGCAGAGCACATGGCGTAACGCTCCAAGAGCTGTTTACTAATCTTGGTATGCATACCGAGGCGTTTCAGCCAGTTCCATGTTTCCGTATAAATCTCCTTGGCCTCGAGTTCACTACCATCACGCTGCTGGGCGGAGAGGAACTTCTACCCTAATGCAAAAAATCAACAGAGCAACATACCCAACTATCACTTTGAGTATGTTGCCCTGCTGAAAATCACTAAAATGCTGTCTTTCTGGCACAGCATAATTCCTTATTTTTATATATCTCAAATATGCCATGAATCCTTATAAGACAAGGGATTATGGCACTTTTATTTTCTGTTAATTAGTGCTACGCTCTCAACATGTGGCGCAAAGGTTCAAGCGATATAAAGTTGCCTATCACCATAGGCTAGTTGAGCTGAACAACGCAATTAAATCTGTCCACTCAATAGTTGAGATTATAGCCACGATAGCATTATTTCAATCCAGAGCTCCAAGTATTCTTTCCTGTTACAAAATAAAACAATGTTTAATATATACCCAAAAACTCCCAGCCGGAGCCAGGAGTCATTTGAAATCAAAATATTAGATTAGAGCATTTTTCTTGCCAATCTCTTTTACCTGTTCAACCGTGAGCTTGGTAGCACGGGCAATCATCTCTATAGATAATTTTTCCTTAAGCAACTCTATTGCAACCTCAGCCCTGCCTTCGGCTCTGCCTTCAGCTCTATTTCTCTCAATTACCTCACACATTTCGCTCACTCCTTCCTCAGTAGTCTTGAACCTACGCTTGCGACTTGATGTTGCCGGGAAACGGGTATCATCATAATCTATATGAAGCAATGCTGTACTAGATTTAAAATCAGCATTAGAATTATTATTTATACAATTGTCTTAAGCTGCTTTCCCAAATCACGCCCACCGTAAATAATCCTAACGACATATACTGTACTATCCTCTTTATTGGGCAGATAAAAAATTAAATAATTATTTACACAAATATATCGTAATCCCTTGGAATGCCAAGGCTCATCTTTATACAACTGGTGACGAAACGGCATCTCGTCAAGTTTTTCCACTTCATCAATAATGGAATTCACCAATTCAGCAGCCACACAAGGTGATTTTAACTGATCTGCAATATATTGGTAAATGTCGTATATATCCTGCCTTGCTTCACTGGAATAATCAATATAATAACTCATATCCCCAAGTTCCTCTTCAGCTCGGCACGCAGTTCTTGAGCAGAAATAGTCTGACCGTTGGCTATACTGTCCATGCCTTTTTGTATTTCATTATCAAATTCTTCTTTGCTTAACATTTCATAAGCAAGTGGACTTCTTGTAGGTAACTTCATTTCAAAAGGGATGCCTCGTTGCAATACAATCTGTTTTAAAAACATACCTACAGCATTGGACATAGGAATCCCTAATTCGTTAAGAACAAGCTCAGCCTGTTCTTTTAGCTCTGGTTCAACCCTTGCAAATATATTAGCTGTTCTTGCCATGATGCTCTCCTCCTTTATTAAATTTTATGCTAATCGATTGCTATTTGCAAGCAAAATGTTAATATAATCAGCAGAAGTCCAATAAATTCATCACAATCAAGTCAATTCTATAGTCTCCACAAGCACATAATCATCAAACACCTGTATCCTCTTTATGTATTTTAAAACCAATTCATCACTATAGTCTATTGAGTATTCCGCGCCCTGAGAGCCAGACAATCTCCTTTTGAGAGCCACCCATTATGCTACTTAGAGCCACCCTATTTACAGCATCAAATATGATGTAGAGAGCCACTTGGTGTCGCGCTACAATGGACATATGGAAGATTC
>NZ_JAZTZI010000112.1:0-13865 GCF_045637405.1 Anaerovibrio sp. | reverse complement strand
AAATACTATATGATACTTGCAGTTCCATTTTGTATGTGCTAAACTTTTTGCGTGCGTACTATCATCTTGCATAGTATGTCCTCCTGATGTGTTATTTATCGTAACTGGCAGGTCACGATATTATAATAACACATCAGGAGTGTTACTGTTTTAGGACTCATAGCTAAAGCTTTTCTGAACCACGCGACTATCGCGTGGTTTTCTTTATACAATATAAGAAGTTCAGCTACGACCCAATACCAAGGTCTAAAGCTGAACTTCTTTTTTGCGTTAAATATCAGTTTTCGTTATTGCGGGACAACTCCCCCCGCAGCCCCTTTTCAATACATCTGTATAAATCTTCCACGTTGACAGGCTTTGTAAGATGGGCATTCATGCCACACTCAAAGGATTGGTTTATTTCCTCTTCCCGGACATTGGCGGTCAGAGCCAAAATTGGCACTTTTTTACTGTCAGATTTTCCCGATGTTCTTATCTTCCTGGTGGCAACAAGGCCATCCATGTAAGGCATCCTCACATCCATCAATATAAGGTCATAGGTTCCCGGTGCATTGGACATGTATTGACTCAAAGCCTCCTGTCCATTTTCGGCTGTATCAACCACCATCCCCCTTGCCAGCAGCAGCTGTTTGACAATCTCCAGATTAATCTCATTGTCCTCAGCCAATAACACTCTGCGTCCATGACAAATATCTTCCCCAGAATCCTTTGGCTGATAAGTAGAGGTGGCCACATCCAGATCCACATTTATCCTAAAGGTGGAGCCCACGCCCTTGGTGCTGTCAAAATCAATGATGCCGCCCATTTTCTTAATAATATGGTTGCAAATAGCCAGCCCAAGGCCAGAACCACCATAAACATTATCCTCAGACTCCTGGGAAAATGCTTCAAATACCTTTGGCTTAAAGCTGTCATCAATACCTATACCAGTATCCTTTACGGAAATTTCCAGCGACTGTCTGCCATATTTTTCGGCCATACATTTGACAATTAACGTTACCGTTCCAAAACGCTTGGTGAATTTAATGGCATTATTAAGGATATTTTTTAGAACCTGACGCATTCTGTCAGCATCAAAGCGGAAGCATTTGGCCACATTAGGGTCCACTTCCAGCTGGAAATTAATCTTCTTGGCATAGGCATCAGTCTTAGCCTTTCCTGCCAAGGTTTCAATAAATGGCTGAAAGAGCACCACATCATTGTTAAGCTGGATATCATTGTTTTCCACATGGGCAAGAGCCCGAACATTTTCAATCATATCCAGTATAACCTTAGACGACGCATCTATTTTATCAAGGCAATAATTAACATAATCCTTTTGCTCAGAGCGTCCCTTTCCCAGCTCGGTCATGCTGACAATAGTATTCAGTGGCGTCTTGATTTCCCGGCTCATCTGGAACAGCAATTGGGATTTCGCCCTGCTTATACTCTCAGCATGTTTAAGGGCACCACGCATGGCATCCTGCATCTGACGGTTCTCTGTGGTAATTTCCGTAATATCCGTCTGTACCGCAATCAAAACGTCCTTTGCCTTTTTATCCATATAGCGAAGGGTAAATTTTTTGTAATGCAGAGCTCTGCCATTCTCATGGAATAACTTAAAGGTGCCGGTAAATTCGCCAAACATGTTTACAGTTTCCACGATATTGGACAACCGTAGCATTTTTTGGCAAATGCTCTTGTCTTCTTCCAGCATATGCTCACTAATAAGATGACCTATGGCTTTGTCATAATCAGAAACCAGCTCCATATCATCATTGAAAAAAGTGTCATTATGCCTTAATATCCGTATTTTTCCGGACTTTACATCAATGTAACCGATAAAATCTACATTATCATGGATAGCCCGTTCAATAACTACGCGTTCCATATCACTCTCAGCCAATCCACTATTAGTTTCTTTGTCTTTTACATTGTCTTCGCTCATATAACCATTCCGTCCTATATAAAAATACTTTTACAAACAGGTCTAAAAACAATTACTATCCAATATCACGTATTGCCAAACCTGACTCCTGCAAAAATGCAGCCAGTCGGCTGACACCATCCATTATATCCCTGTAGTGCTCAGGGGTTAAGGATTGTGAGCCATCAGAAAGGGCCTTGGCCGGGTCAGGGTGCATTTCCATCATGAGACCGTCAGCTCCAGCGGCCACAGCTGCAAAAGCCATTGGCTTTACCATACGCCACTTGCCGGTTCCATGGCTTGGATCCACAATAATAGGCAAATGGGACAAATGCTTAACTGCCGCCACAGCACTTAAATCCAGCGTGTTACGGGTATATTCCTCATAGCTCCTGATGCCGCGCTCACACAGAATAATCTGCTCATTTCCTTCACTCATAATATACTCAGCTGCATTCAGCCATTCATCTATAGTTGCGGATATACCACGCTTCAACAGAACAGGTTTATTCTGTCGCCCCACTTCCTTAAGAAGCCGGAAATTCTGCATATTTCTTGCGCCAATCTGGAGCACATCCACATACTCAGCAACCTTATTTACATTTTCAACCTCAGTTACCTCTGAAACTATTTTCAGTCCTGTGCGCTCACCGGCCTCTGCCAAATATTTCAGCCCCAACTCCTCCAAGCCCTGGAATGAATAAGGTGAAGTTCTTGGCTTGTAAGCACCTCCCCTTAGGAACTGAGCACCTCCTGACTTTACTATGTCAGCGGCCTGCATTATCTGCTCCTTGGATTCCACTGCACAGGGACCAGCTATAGCCACCAAATTTCCATCACCGATTTTAACTCCACCTATATCAATCACTGTAGGCTGAGGATGATATTCGCGACTTACCAACTTATAACTCTTAGAAATACTCACTGCTTTTTCTACACCTTCAAGTGACTCTACATTAAGACAGCACATCTTTTCCCGGTCACCTATAACGCCTATAATTGTCTGAAACTCTCCCTCCATAACCTTGCCGGAGAGACCGTTGTATTCAATTGCCTTTATAACCTCCTGAATGCTGTTATCATCAGCACCAGCCCGCATAATAATAACCATTAAATACCTCGTAATAAAAT
The DNA here is from genome assembly GCF_045637405.1 of Anaerovibrio sp. Lineage (GTDB taxonomy): Bacteria > Bacillota > Negativicutes > Selenomonadales > Selenomonadaceae > Anaerovibrio. Next base: position 10,828 of record NZ_JAZTZI010000112.1, on the reverse strand, counting down.
GATACTTTATTCAGATGGAGTTTTAAACTCCACCTGAATTTAGTTGAATTTTACCCAGGGCTTTACGGATGCTTTACTCCTACCTTAGAAGTAGGAGTCTTAGCAGCCGTTAGCATCGGAAAAAAACTCTTTTTTAATATTATAACGCCATTGTTCATATTTTGCCAAAGGCAAAATATACATCACACCTCTTTTTTGTTATCTGCACGAATAACGGGAAAGCGCCCCGGATTTTTTAGCCACACACTCTTGCGACGGATTCCGTGCATAGCCGCATCAAGATTTACTATTCTTTTCGGTACATCCACATCAAAGAAGAAAATATACTCCCCCAACCCTGTTCTTGCAGGGCGTGATTCGATACGGGTCATATTCACATCCCTGGTAGCCATTTCCAAAAGCACCTCGCAAAGACGTCCCGCATCCTTACCATCAATCTGACAAATAATCAGCGTTTTTTCCTCAGGAAGCTCCGCCTGATAATCACTGCGGGCAAGCTGATAAAACCGGGTGGAATTATTGTGATGGTCCTCAATATTGTGGTCAAGGGCCACAAGACCATTCATTTCTCCCGCCCGTTCAGTACAGATAGCAGCCCACCCGCTATCCTCCGGCATCTCTCCCACCTGGGTAGCAGCAGCAGCAGAGCTTACCACCGCATCCTGTTCAGCATGGGGATAATTATTCATCAGATATTCTCTGCATTGGGCCAAAGGCTGGGCATGGGAGAGAATCTTGGTAACAGGCGTATGAGGATCCCGGGTCATAAGATGATTATGCACACCCCATATAAGTTCACGGATAACCTTCAGTCCATCACTGTTTGCCAATGTATCAAGGGTAATATTAATCGAGCCCTCAATGGAATTTTCTACCGGTACCAGACAGGTATCCACTACTCCTGTCTCTACAGCATGAATTGCTGCGTAAATATTAGGCAGTGGCACCAGCTCGCAGCTCTCCGGGAGCTGATTATTCAAAAACAATGCTGCCGCTTCACTATGAGTACCCACCGGACCTAAATAACCTAATTTTTCCACTGACAAACCACCCTAACATAAGCTTTTATTATTACTGTAATTTTTTAGAGATATTATAATATTTATGCTGCAATTCCGCAATGATGTTACAAGTCAACGCCTTATATATTGACATTTGTTTTTTGATTGGTATAGTTTCTATAACAATTTGATATAGAAATCTGTTATACTATTACATTTTTTTGAAAAATGTTTGATAAATTTATTAAATATTGACAAAATTCTGATATAATCTAGTTAAGAGTGCATCATTAGATTTTTTCTAAAAGAATGCCATGTGTATTATTTGAGTAATTGGAGGGGAGAAAATGAATTCCGAAATTACTATCAAGCTGCCGCGGTGCAAGGGGTGTGGTATCTGCGTGGCATTTTGCCCAAAGCAGGTTCTTGCCGTGGACGAGCTGGGAAAGGTAATGGTAGTTAATGCCGATGCCTGCATTGCCTGTGGTCAGTGCGAACTTCGTTGTCCAGATTATGCAATTTTTGTAGATAAGAAGGTGAAGGCATGAGTAAAGCGAGATTGATGCAAGGAAATGAGGCCTGTGTAGAGGGCGCGTTAGCGGCAGGCGTACGCTTCTTTGGCGGTTACCCTATTACACCTTCTACAGAGGTTGCGGAAGGTATGGCAAAGCTGTTGCCAACTGTAGGAGGCAAGTTTGTTCAGATGGAGGATGAAATTGCCAGTATGGGTGTTGTTTTAGGCGCATCTCTGGCTGGGAAAAAAGCTGTTACTGCTTCCTCCGGTCCTGGTATTTCCTTGAAGCAGGAGCTTATCGGCTATGCTGCTGCTGCTGAAATTCCAGTTGTTATCGTAAATGTTCAACGTGTGGGTCCATCCACCGGCCAGCCTACTGCCCCTTCCCAGGGTGATGTTATGCAGGCCCGCTGGGGTACCCATGGTGACCATCCGATGATTGCTCTGTCTCCATGGAGTGTGCGTGAAGCATTTGATACTGCCGTTATGGCCGTTAATTATTCTGAACGGTTCCGCACTCCTGTTATTCTACTAATGGATGAAATCGTTGGCCACTTACGGGAAAAGGTGGAGCTTCCTGAGGCAGCAGCCATCGAAATCTATCCACGCCGCAAGCCTACCTGCTCCAGAGCAGAAGGCTACGAGCCATTTACGCCTGACAAGGATCTGGTACCCAACACCGCCAACTTTGGTGAAGGCTACCACATTCATGTTACCGGTCTGATCCATGATGATACCGGTTTCCCTATTGGCAGTCCAAAGATTACCCGTGAGGTAACCAAGCGCCTCCACGAAAAAATTGACATTGCCAGGGATGAAATCACCCATGTAGAGGAATATTTCATGGATGATGCTGAATATGCAGTAGTTGCCTTCGGTGGCACTGCCCGTACAGCTTATGAAGCTGTTGCCAATGCACGCAAAAAGGGAATCAAGGTAGGTATGGTACGCCTTATTACTATCTGGCCATTTGCTGACAAGGCTATTAAGAAAATAGCTGAAAAGGTTAAGGGTATACTTGTGGCCGAGCTGAACTATGGCCAGCTTGTAGGTGAGGTTGAACGTGTTGTTGCCGGCAAGTGCCCTGTAGAGCTCTGTGCAAAATATGACATGACTATCTTTGAACCGGCAGAAATTGAAGCTGGTATTGATGAGCTTGTAGCAGGAGGTAAGGCATAATGGAAAGATCTTTTGAAAAATATTTTCGTCAGAATCGCCTGCCACACCTCTGGTGTCCAGGCTGTGGTAACGGTATTGTTATGAAGGCTATTGTTCAGGCCATTGAAAAGAAGGGCCTGGACCAGGATAAAACAGTTATAGTTTCCGGTATCGGTTGCTCCTCAAGAGCTTCCGGCTATATGGATTTCGATACTCTCCATACAGCTCATGGCCGTGCTATTCCTTTTGCCACCGGCATCAAGCTGGCAAATCCTGAACTGAATGTCATTGTCATCACAGGTGATGGTGACTGTACCGCCATTGGTGGCAATCACTTCATTCATGGTTGCCGTCGTAATGTGGATCTTACTGTGGTTCTCTTTAACAACAGTATCTATGGTATGACTGGTGGTCAGGCTTCTCCTATGACTCCTACCCACAAGAAGGCCACCACGGCTCCTTATGGTGCCATTGACAGAAACTTTGATGCCTGCCGTCTGGCTGAAGCTGCTGGTGCTACTTATGTAGCCCGCTCCACGGCCTTCCATGTTCAGCACCTTACTGACATGATTGTCGGTGGTATCGACAACAAGGGCTTCTCCTTTGTAGAGGCCATCTGCCAGTGTCCAACTTCCTTCGGACGTAAGAACAAGATGGCTGACCCTGCCAAGATGATGATGTGGATGCGTGACAATGCTGTTATGAAGGCAGCTTGGGACAAACTGCCAGAGGAAAAGAAGACTGAGGAAAAGTTCCCTATCGGCCTCTTCTACAATGAAAGCGAAACAGATTATGCAACTGCATACAACGAGGTTATTCAGATTGCAGGAGGTGCTGATAAATGAGAAAACAGCTTAGATTATCTGGCTCTGGTGGCCAGGGTGTAATAACCGCTGCTATTATTTTTGCTGAAGCTGCCGTAGCAGAAGGCAAGGAGGCTGTTCAGTCCCAGTCCTACGGCCCTGAGGCCCGCGGCGGTGCTTCCAAATCCGAGGTTATTATTGATGACCAGCCAATCTATCATCCTCATGTTGAGGTGCCGGATCTGGTTCTGGCCATGACCCAGAAGGCCGCAGATAAATATTATGCTGACCTGAATCCTGAAGGAGTTCTTGTGCTGGATACCGATCTGGTACCTGAACCACCTAAATTTAAAAATATTATTCGTATCCCTATTACCAAGCTGGCAGTAGAGGAAATCGGAAAATCCCTCTTTGCCAATATTGTGGCTTTAGGTGCATTGGTTCGCATAACCGGTCTCGTTGATTTTGAATCCATCAAAAAGGCCGTTGCCAACCGTGTACCACCTCACACTGTAGAGCAGAACATGAAAGCTCTTCAGGTGGGCTGGGATGCTGTTCCGGAAAAATAATACCAACAAAATAATCTAAAAAATAATACCTCCTGATGGGAATAGCTCACGCCACTCCTCTCAGGAGGTATTTTTATGTCATATTTAATAGGCAGATAATATTAATCCTTAGGCTTCAATGTTCCATTCTGGTACGCTGTTAATAGATTATAGAGGTCTGTAATTTCTTCCTGAATAATCTTGCCCTCGTCAGTATCCCCCACACTGGTGTTTTTGGATTGCAGCTCCAGCGTTTCGGATACAGACTCAATATCCTTGTTATTCTTTAGAGCTTCCTTTACATCTGCCACTGTCTGATGCTCCAGAAGCCTTAAGCCACGGGAGTTGGATATAAGGGTATAGCCGGAAATGCCGGTCTTATTGTGATAAGCACGGCAGAAGCCGCCATCGATAACAATGGCCTTGCCGTTGGCCTTTACAGGGGTCTCCCCCTTCTTTACCTTTACAGGAACATGGCCGTTGATAATATGACCCTCCTCAGGATCAAGGCCAAACTCCTCCAAAATTTTTTCGCAAACCTCTTCCTTGTTTATCAACTTATAATATGGGTCTGCAGGCTCCTTCCAGGTGGACTCATCCACAAGGAACATGCGCTCAAAGGTGCGGAACTCACGACCACTGATTGGAGAAAGGAGACCGCTCCACAGGAACCACATGAAATCCAAAGCTCGCTGGTCCTTACCCGACTGGGCTTTTCTGGCCAGCTGATCTACAAAGTCCAGATAAGCGCGGCCCTTATATTTCTTGCCATCAAAGGTAACTTCCTTAAAGGAGCCGTCATTATTAAGAGGCACACAGCCGTGGAAAAGTAAATTTCCATTAAAGCAGGTATAAACACTGCCATGCTTATACAGATAATCCACATGACGGCGCAATGGCTCACTTTCAATGAAGAAGGACTTTAAATGCTCCATAATGGCCGCTTCTTCCTTGGTCAGCTCATAAGGATTTTTAGGATCTATGGTTGGGAAGTAGGCAGAGGATAACTCATATTTCTTCCCATCCTTTTTGAAGCAGGAGGTCTTGTGGTCAATATATTCCAACAACAAACGACTGTCCATATGGAAATCCGGATTACGTTTAATAAGCTGCCCCTCCAGCTTAAACATAATCATGGACATGGCCTTTTCTGATGCCTTTAACGGGCTCTCATCAGGATAAATCCTATGGGCAAACAGAGATAGAGGTCTAAGACTAATAGCATACCCCTTTTCCAAGACGTCAGTGTTGTTGTATCTTAAGCTGTTCCTAACAACACCAGCAATACAAACATCACTGCCACAGGCCGCTCCCATCCACATAACATCGTGATTGCCCCACTGGATATCAATTGACGGATAATTCATCACCATTTCCATAATAGCATCAGGACGGTTTCCTCTGTCGAAGAAATCTCCCACAATATGCATGTGGTCAACTGCCAGCCGTTTTATCAAAATAGTAAGAGCAATAATAAAATCTGATGCCCCATCCACCTGGACAATCATATTCAAAAGCCGCTTATGATAAATGAATTGGGCATGATCAGCCTCAGGATGAGTGTTCAACAGCTCCATAATAACGCTGCGGTAACGCTTCGGAACAAAGCTGTTCACCTTGTCCAAAGGATACTTGTAGCTCATGAGCTTTACTACTTCAAGGAGTCTGGCCAGACTTTCCCGGTACCATTCAGGATTATTGCGGCGCTTATCCCTCATCTGTTCAATCTTTTCCTTTGGATAATATATAAGAGTGCAAAATTCAGCCTTTTCCTCATCGGTCAGGCGGGCACCGAATACATAATCCACCTTCTCTTTGATAACGCCGGAGCAATTGTTGAAAATATGATAAAAAAGCTCATACTCACCGTGCAAATCACTTAAAAAATGCTCAACGCCCTTTGGCAGGCTAAGGCTTGCCTGAAGATGAATCAGGTTTGAATATACCGATTCCTTGGTAGGATACTTCTCTGCCAGCAGCCTTAAATATCTTTGCTTCTGTTTTTGCAAATTCGTAATTGGTGCTTTCATCAGTTAAGTGCCTTTCTTTTTTTACGTCTAAAACTAAGGGTTAAACAACCCCTTTTCCTTAACTCCTATTGTACTAAAAAAAGGGACTGTTTTACCAGTCCCTTTTCATGTTTTACGTTACTGCAATAAATTCAGGAACCATGAGGAGTTGCTCATGGACTGAGCCAGCATAGCCTGTGAAGCCTGCATCTGAATGTTGTAGCTAGTAAACTGTGTAATGGCCTTTGCCATATCAGAGCCAATAATAGTAGTCATTGCATCAGTAACATTGGTCTGCTGGGTAACCAAATTGTTATGGGTGTAATCAAGTCTTGACTGCATAGCACCTACGCTTGTCTGCTGGTCAAGAATGCGATTAATAGCGTTATCAATAACATTGATAGCAGCATTGGCATCCTCCTGGGTACCAACACTTAAATAGGAACCGTCAGACCCCTGAAGACCCAGCCCTCTGGCACTGGTATCCCCAAATGCCACATGCATATTCTGGGTAGACTCGGAACCAGTATGAAGCACCAAGGAATTATCCCCTCTGGTATCTGCTGCCCCAATAGTTTCAGTAAAATCATCCAAAGCCGTATTGGTAGACTTCTTCACATTTCCCTCAGCATCCGTAACAGAAATTGTAAAGCCTGCAATGGAGCCTGCAGTACCTGCCTGAGCCGCCTTAACGGTAATGGCGTTCTGGTCGTCTACTGTATGAATTTCCTTACCGCTGGCATCAGTACCAATTACAGAGGTGGCTGTATCCATAGATGAAGTATCAAACACATCTCCAGCCCCGGCTTCATTAGCCTTCTTGAAAATATCCTCAAGGGTATATTCCCCGGCAGTAAAGGAGGTGGAATAGGTTTTGCCATCCTTTACAAAGGAAACATTTATAGTATCTGTTGCATCAATATTCAGGCTGTCTCCCTGACGACGGGTAAGATCAGTGAGCTTGGTAGCTCCGGTAGTATCCAGACCTAAACTGCTGTTGGTATAAGCCTGATTTGTTTCCAGAGTGGCCGCCTTATTTGAACCATTGAGCAAATACTTGCCATTATAGGTTACAAGAGAATTATCGTTAATCTGGTCTATATACTGATTTAACTCCTTTTGAATAGTAGCCCGATCACTATCCTTTGCCGTGGAGTTCGCGGCAGCAATAGCCTTTTCCTTTAAAGTGGTCAATATATCCAAAGTGTTATCCATGGCACCGCTTGCCACATTCAACATGCTATTGCCCGTCTGTACATTGGATGCTGCCTGACCCAGAGCACTTATTTCCACATCCATACGCTTACCAATAGCATATATCGAAGTATCATCCTTGGCCGAATTAACCCTATTGCCGGTAGCAACCTGATTAGCACTCTTCATTGCCATTTTGAAGTTGTAATTCATCTTATTGAGGAGCGATAGTTGCTGGGCATATGAACCGATGGTAGCCATACGTATTACCTCCCTGCCTGTTGCTAATGTATCATCCTTGATACTCCATGACATCATTATTCTTGTATATATTTATCGACATTTACAGTAGAATAATTAAATAAAATTTATGATTTTTTCTGAGAATAATATTTCTTTTTTAAAGAAAAATTTGAACAAATGCGTTATGACGAGAAATACTTAAACCTCGTCGAAACGCTTAAATAGAATATTTTTCTTTTTTGAAGAAAAATTTGAACAAATGCGTTATAATAATACGAGTGATATTTAACCTCAAGGGAGGATTTCTATATAATGAAACACATCGACTGGCAGGACATGCTTGCCCAAGGTCGTAGACGAACAAGAATTCAGCGAATTGTTGCTATTATACTTTTATCCGCAATTCTAGGATATGTATTCTGGTATTTCTTTTATGCCTCAACACCAGAATATGCTTTGAATAAATTACAGCAGGCTTTTAAAACTAAGGATCAGGCAACTATAGAAAGATACTGTGACTTGGAAAGCATTACTGGCAGAGCCTATGATGACCTGACCCGGGATATGTTTGCCCATGACAGCCACCTCACCACGGAAACTAAGGTGATGTTTGAAACCTTCTACATGAAGATAAAGCCTCAGGTAGTCAGTGATACAAATTCCCTGATTTTGGATTATATCCCTACCGGCAAATGGTCTGTACCTACAGGAAGCAACCTCTTAAAGGGACGCCAGTTGGGTATAGATTATGAATATCTGGTGGAACGCTCCCAGCTCCGCAACACAGAATTTGTGAAAATAGAAAGCATCAGAAAAAGCGGCTCTAATGAAGCCATTGCCAAAATCGTTGTTAAGGACAACTATACAAACACCCTTTTTACCCTCAATGTTCTCATGACAAAGCGTGATGGTGACTGGAAGGTATGTGAAATCAAAAACTACCGTGACTATCTTGATTTCCTGAGTCCTATCCAAGAAAAGGGATTGAACAAATATATGGATGCCACTGCCGATATCATCGAAAAATATAATGATATTTTGGACAGTCAGCAAACACGATTCAAGAAACTGGACAAGTCCTCTGATGGTGTTCTTACTGCCAATATGAGAAGCAAAATGGTTTCCTATATCCGTTCTGATATTATTCCGGCCCTGGAAAAACGTCAACAGGAACTGGATAATATCCCTGTAAATGATGGTGCCCAGTATCTGGCAGCCCAAAGAAAAGAATCCACAAGGCTAACCATTGAAGCCTGGAGGCATTTTATAGAAGCACTGGAAACAGATTCACCTAATGAATTTAACGTTGCCAAATCATATCAAAAGGATGCCATGGACATAGATTATCGCACAGATGATGTGGTGAAGAACACCGCCATCAGCAGCAGCAAAACCTCAACAATTCCATAATTCCTAAAAAAATACCCGTGGTGATTGTTCACCACGGGATTCTTATAATATTAAACAAATATAGAAAGTACTATCACACTTCTTTTTTTGCCTTTTTTCTCTTGCTATACTTGTAATAAGTAACGGCAGCCACCAGCACCAGAATCGCACAGAAGGCAATACTGATTTCATGACCGACCTCCATCATAACCTTCCAGCCCTCGCCAAGCATCATGCCAATTCCCAAAATAAGCATAGTCCAAGGAAGTGAACCAACAAAAGTGTAGAAAATAAACTTCTTGATATCCACATGGGCAAAACCAGCTGGCAAGGAGATAAAGGTACGGACAACCGGCAACATACGGCTGAAGAATACAGCCTTTACACCATATTTATCGAACCACTCCTGGGCAATATCCACATGGGATTTCTTCATGAAGAAATACTTGCCGTATTTATCAACAAAAGGTCTCCCGCCTAAATGACCTACATAATAGGTGAGAATGGATCCCACCATACCGCCTATCATACCGGCAACTGTAGCCATAAAGAAGGTCATGCGGTCAATGTATATCAGATAACCGGCAAACCCCAAAATCAACTCACTTGGAATAGGAATGCAGGCATTTTCCAAACCCATGAGAACTGCTACTGCCAAGTATCCCCATTGGTCAATAAAGCCCAGAAAAACATCAGCAAATTGTGACATAGAAACATCCTTTCAGTCATAAGTAAAATACAAAAAAAGAGCCCCAAACCGGACTCGTCTAAACTATATGGTGCCTCAGAGCGGAATCGAACCACTGACACGGGGATTTTCAGTCCCCTGCTCTACCAACTGAGCTACCGAGGCAAAAATGGCGACCCGAAGGGGACTTGAACCCCTGACCTCCGCCGTGACAGGGCGGCATTCTAACCAACTAAACTACCGGGCCGTTATTAGTAAAATTAACACGAGATAAACTCGTGGAATTGTTATGGTGGGCGCTAACGGGATCGAACCGCTGACATTCTGCTTGTAAGGCAGACGCTCTCCCAGCTGAGCTAAGCGCCCTCTATCCAACAGGAATATATCCTGCTCACAACATTTGCTATTATACAGGAAAGAAAATATGATGTCAAGAAAAAAACATGCCCGATAATACAATATCAGGCATGTTAAAATACTTATTTCTAATTTCAATTATTCCATAGACGCCTTAAGCTCCTTGGATGTATCCACAACCTTGGTAAGACTGGCATTTATGCGCTCTGCAGCACCAGCCTGCTCACGGCCCATAGCCTCAATAGCATTAATAGAAGCTGTAATATCGGTAACAGCCTTATTCATTTCATTCAAGGTCTTCTTGATGCTCTCAGTAGCGTTACGGGACTGTTCTGCCAGCTTTCTTACTTCCTCTGCTACTACAGCAAATCCACGGCCCTGCTCGCCGGCACGGGCAGCCTCAATAGAAGCATTAAGTGACAGTAAATTGGTCTCCTCAGCAATCTCAGCAATTATTCCAAGAGCCTTAATGGTCTCAGCATTCTTTTCTGCCAACAGCTTGGCTTGCTGAACAGACTCCTGACCTACTTCATTAAACTTAGCTGCACTTCTTCCCAGAGAACTTGTCTCATCAAAAGCCACATCCGCATAACTAACAATGTCCTTTACCAAGGTGCTCTGAGCTTCATTATCTATTGCCATATCATATGTCCTCCCTATATTTATCCAATGATAACTGTGTCTAAAGATTTATATTCGACATATAATCATCTATACCTGCAAATGTATAAAAAAAGATAAAATTTTTTTGTACCTGCAACTTTATATCTGTGCTTGAAACTATCTACGCACATAAACGCCGAGGCGGCCTGGATAAACAATAAAAAAGAGCCATCTCATCAGAAACAGCTCTTTTCTAACCGGCAACTTCCTATCCTCCCAGGCCGTCTCCAGCCAAGTACTTTCGGCGTTTATGTGCTTAAC
>NZ_JAZTZI010000111.1:0-1210 GCF_045637405.1 Anaerovibrio sp. | reverse complement strand
AAGCTGTCGGGAGGCAAGAATTACAAGTATTTTTTAAGCGCATAGGAATCCGTCCTGGGAGGCTTCGTCGGAAGCTACTCCATTGTCGGCGAAACGGAAACCACAGAGCATTATGGGCTCAAATATGGCTGTAGGAGTAATACGGCCAGTACGACCCACGGACAATTCAATATCCAGCAGCTTAGTTTCCTTTTCCTCCGGCGGATACTTATAGGCTACTGCCCACCGGGGCACCTTGGAAGTGGCCCCCAGCTGTTCCCGTTGGGACAAGCTGTTTAATTTCACCACGGCCCCATCAATATCATAGGGCAGATTTCCCCGGGATGCACCAATGGCATCAATGGCCTTCAGCACTTCCTCGGCAGTATGGCACACATGATAATTGTTGATTATCTTAATGCCCTGCTTCTTCATGAATTCATAAGCTTCTATATGAGTGGCAAATTCTCTACCCTCGGCTTTCTGTAAGTTAAATACAAACATGGAAAGGTGACGTTCTTTTGTGATACGGCTATCCAGCTGTCTAAGGGTTCCAGCGGCGCAGTTACGAGGATTGGCAAAGAGCTTCATCCCCAGCATTTCCTGGCGGGCATTTACCTGCTCAAAGGCCTCCCGTGTCATGTAAACCTCGCCTCTTATCTCAAAATAAGGCACCGGCTCCTTTAATTTCTTTTTCACATCACTGATAACCCGGGCGTTCTCCGTAACATCTTCACCCTGTACCACCCCGTCCCCCCGGGTAATAGCCTGGGTAAGCTCACCATTGCGGTAACGCAGGGCCAGTGACAAGCCGTCAATCTTTTCCTCCACCACAAATTCAGGATTATCCAACTGATTTTGTAGGGAAGTTACAAAGGAAGTAACCTCCTCCTTGGAAAATACATCCTGCAGAGACAGCATAGGCACATCGTGGGCCACCAGTACACCAGCTTCCCGCTTGGCCACACCGCCCACCATCTGGGTGGGGGAGGTTTTGGTAATCAGCTCCGGATACTCTCCTTCAATTTTCTTTAAACGCAGCATCAGCTGGTCAAATTCATAATCGGAAATCTCCGGGGCGTCATTATTGTAATACAGGTTGCTGTGATATTTTATTTCTTTTCTGAGGGCCGCCAGCTCCTGTTTTATTTCTTTAATATCCATATTAAGCCTTCTCTAAAATAAATATTTAAGCTTTCTTTATCGGGGCGTATTTTACCATTAGCATTTT
>NZ_JAZTZI010000110.1:0-4383 GCF_045637405.1 Anaerovibrio sp. | reverse complement strand
CATAAAGACCGGTGATGGAAAGGAACTACTATACAAGTATAGCAATGTTATGGAAAGATATGAATCTGAACCCTGGGCAAATGCCTGGGGTTTTTAATTTCGATGCCGCAAGCGGCATTTGGTGCCAGCAACACTTAATGAAGCCCCACAAATATATAGGGCTGAATTTAGTGATGCTCACTCGACAAAGGCCGTTGCCTTGGCCTTTGCCTGTCGTTGCAACGACATTGATGCGTGGATGGAACGCAATCAGATGTTTCAATGCCGCAAGCAGCATTAGGTCGTTGCAACTTTTCCTGCTTTGCCTTGGCGGTGGTTGGGGCAGTTTCAATGCCGCAAGCAGCATTAGGTCGTTGCAACTCAGTGGCGGAATCATTCTTTACAAGTGACTTAACGTTTCAATGCCGCAAGCAGCATTAGGTCGTTGCAACTTAATAGATTTCATCACTTGTCTAATGCTCCCTACGTTTCAATGCCGCAAGCAGCATTAGGTCGTTGCAACTGTACCCCCTGTGGACCCCCATGGATACTGGACCAAAACGAAACTTTTGGAGTGAAACTTCAAAATCCACCCCAAATAGGCTAAATCGAACATGGATACTGTTTTTAAAAAGGCCCGCAAGCAGGCAATAAATCCAGCCATATCAAGGCTTAATGATGTCCACGCTCTTTCGGGAGTGAAATTCCCAAAACACTGGGTTTCAGGGGATCCAAATCTCACTCCTGCCTCTCATATCTATATCCATTCTACACTGTAAGAAAAAATCCTTCTTTTAGCGACAAGATATTTTTTCGCTATCTGGAACTAATTCCTCCAGCCAACGGAACCATACAAAAAGGGACTGCCGAAGCAGCCCCAAATCATACAACCTTAATATTGATGAATTTCCTCATAAAGCCCTACAAACAGGCGATACAGCATCTTTCCGCCCATAATTACCAACGAACCAGTCAAGCCGATAAACAATCCTAATATTAAAACAAGAGCCCAATTTATCGCCATGTAAAATCACCCCTTTGGTTCCAGCTGGCCAATAGTATACGTTCCAGCCAACCTCATTATACCATTTCTTACTGGGTATATCGGAATATATGGGCCAAATAGCGAGCTTTTAATCTAATTATAATGATAGCTGTAAAGGAATTTGTGTTAATATTTTACTATTTATAGGTTATTTTTAGTAATTTATTGACACATTATCCACAACTGTGTATAATTAAAACAATCAAATATGAATTGTCACGGAATGACGATTATATAACCTGATTTCTCTCCTGGCCGGGATAGGAATATATTGTCATTCCGCGAAAAGTCCGCGGTATGGCTCCGCGGGCTTTTTGCGTTACAGTGAAAGTCCTCCGGAACAGTCTTGTTTTATTTTATCTTATGAAGGAGGTCAAGATTATGACTATGAAATCCAATGAAACCAGCGCCATCAAGCTGAAGGTCGTAACCGACATGGACATGGGTAAGGAGTCTTACTCTACCGTAACTTTCTCCGGCATCAGTGCGGCAGTTTCCGATGATAACTTCATGGAGCTTGCAGATGCCCTGGCTTCTCTCCAGAGTTTCCCTGTGAAGAATGTAAGCCGTATTAACAGTTGCAACCTTGTAACTGAGTAATGGAAGGAGGATGATTTATTATGGCAAAGAAACTCTATCTCGAATTTGAGCAGCACAACGACCCAAAGAAGCTCAAGACCGTTGTTATCGCCAACCCAAAGGCTGGCATTACAAAGGCTGAGGCTACTGCTGTTATGCAGAAGTTTGTGGATCAGAAGGCTTACGCTGATGTTACCGGCGTACATGACGCTTATCTGAAGGAAACCGTTGTCACCCAGCTGGCTGAGTAAGGCCCGCATTATGATTACCCCCTTCGCTGTCCCCAGCTGGCGGCGGAGGGGTTTTCTCTTAAAGAAAGGAGAAAACCTATGGAGGAAAAGATTTTATCGGCAGTCAGCACCGTAGGCTTTCCAATAGTCATTACCTTTTATCTTCTGATAAGGTTCCAGACTACCATGGACAAGTTCTGCGACAAGCTGGATGCCCTGATACTGGAAATCCGCAAGGAACACTCGTAAAAAAAATCGTGTGGCCATTCCTAAAATTTAGGTTTTGGCTGCACGATTTTTTTATTTTTATACACTAAAAATGTATTATCTCCCATTCCCCACTTTTCTATATTTTTTACCCATGAAATAGGGACAGGCTCATTTATTTTTGTAACTAAAAATCTTTGTGGGTGTACAGCGGGTGTACACCCCTGTTTTGAAAGAAAATTTAAAAGGCTTCCGAAAATCTCGGAAGCCTTGATTTTACTGTGGTGCCGAAGGCCGGACTCGAACCGGCACGTATTTGCATACGGCAGATTTTGAGTCTGCTGCGTCTGCCAATTCCGCCACTTCGGCACATTTAGGTTATGTAACGACGTCACACAACAGTGCTATACTAACATACTATATTAATATTGTCAACTGTTTTTGGAACATAACTACCGATTATATTTTTCCACCAGACCTGCCAGCCATTGGGCTTTTTCTGAGGTTAAGGACCCAGGCAGCATTCTCCAACTCCAATTTCCTCCTGCGGTTCCCGGCAGATTCATGCGATTATTGCCGTCCAAGGCCAAAATATCCCACACCGGAACAATGGCTGTACGGGCTCTGGATGCATAGGCATGTTCCACCAAGGCCTGACAGAGTGTTTGGCTGTCTGCCCCTTCCTTACCCAGAAGTTTTGCCACTGCAGCTCTGGTTTCTGTATCGGCATCATCTTCCAGCCAGCCCACCACAGTATTGTTATCATGGGTACCGGTATAAACAAGACTGTTTTCCGGTTCCACAAAATTTATTCTGTGGAAGGCATTAAAATGAAGCTCAAACTGCAATACCTTCATTCCCGGATAACCGCATCTTTCACGGAGTATCTCAACCTCATCGGTGATGATGCCCAGATCCTCTGCCACTATTGGCACTTCACCCAAGGAATCCTTTAATTTTCCAAAGAAATCCATTCCCGGACCCTTGACCCATTCACCATCAATAGCAGTTTCCGCATCGCCATCTATCTCCCAATAAGCCTCAAAGCCACGGAAGTGATCAATGCGAACCATGTTCACCTGCTCCAGCATACGGCTCAAACGGCTTATCCACCAACGATAGCCGTCCTTGGCCATTTCATCCCAATCATATTGCGGGTTGCCCCACAGCTGGCCAGTCTTGCTGAAGTAATCAGGTGGTACTCCCGCCACCTTCAGTGGCCTTCCATCCTCACCCAGCTTAAAGAGTTTTTGATTGGCCCACACATCAGCACTGTTTTGGGACACAAATATTGGCATATCCCCCAAAATCTTTATGCCTTTTGTGTTGGCATAGATCTTAAGCTCCTGCCACTGAGTGGAGAACAAATACTGGTAGAAGCATTCCCTGCCAATCTCCTGAGCCAGTTCATTTCTGGCCTTCTCCAAAGCCTCAGGCCTACGCTTTTTTAGATCCTCAGGCCACTCTATCCAACCAGCTTCCAGCTGCTGTTTTGAAATTGCTTTAAATAAGGCATAATCATTGAGCCAATAGGCCTCCTGGCTGCAAAAGCCTTCAAATACGGCCATATCATCGGCATTACCTTTGGTAAAGAAATTATCCGCCGCCTTGGCCAGTAGCTTCCCCTTAATTTGACGGGCAAATTCGTAATCCGTCTTATTCGTGGCCTCCCTTTCAGGTACCTTAATATCCTCCTCAGTAAGCAGTCCCATATCCACCAGCTTTTCCATGGATATAAGCATGGAGTTGCCGGCAAAGGCTGATGGGGAGGCGTACGGAGAATTACAGTCATCAACAGGAGTCAACGGCAAAAGCTGCCATATTTTCTGATTGGCCTCTGCCAAAAAGTCCACGAATTCATACGCTGAGGCACCAAAATCTCCCACGCCATATTTTGACGGGAAGCTGGTTGGGTGCATCAACACACCGCACTCCCTAATGTGCTGGGCCTCGTTCTTAACACATCGATATATTTTTACACTGCAAGGCTTCATGGATACATGGAGAACTTCCCTAATAACTTTAAGTTCCCTGCCATCGCCAAAAACATTAATAAAGCTGCCTGCCCACAGATCACGAACATCCACATAGACCGTTCGCATTTCCTTGCCACGATTCATGAGAACAAGGAAAACATCATTTTCAGCAGGCTCGCCAAATACATCCTTGCCATCATCAATAACCCTTGCATAACCAAAAATATCCCCATCGGAATAAATTGGCAGGAATTTTCCTGTCTGCAGGGCCACATTTTCATTTCTTAGATGAATGAGCTTTTTGTACCACTGACGCAGGTCTTCGTCACCATTATCCCAATCGTAAGGAAGACGACAGAAAGGATCC
>NZ_JAZTZI010000109.1:0-6729 GCF_045637405.1 Anaerovibrio sp. | reverse complement strand
GCATTTATAAACAGCGATGACTGGTACGATGAGAATGCCATGTTGCACTTCGTGGAAGCATACGAAAAACAACCCTCTGATGTACTTTATGGAGATGTTATATATATTGATGAAGATGGTAAGGAGAGATATGGGTCAAATGCAAAGTTAAATTTTGAAAAGATGTTATATACAAATATATTGTGTCATCAAGTGATTTGCGTAAAGACTGATTTGATGAAGAACAATCTGTTTAATTTAAGATATAAGCTCCTTGCAGACTATGATTTTTTATTAAAGCTGTTGGTGGACGGATATTCATTTAATTATATTGGTAATACTATTATCGCTTATTTCCGTTTGGGAGGAGTATCAACAGTTCGTATTTTGGATACTGTAAATGAGACCTATGAAATATCCATGAAAAGAGTTTTGTCAAAAGAAGATTTAAATGTTGATTCAAATGAAATTAGAAAAATTAGAAAGATTGCAGAACGGCGCCTGTATTATGGAAAAATGCAACAATTATACAACGACTTTGTGGAGAAGAAGTGCCATTTTGTAGACTATAGTTGTATTTTAGAAAATAAGTTTGCTATTTTTGGCGTTGGGACTGTTGGTCAACAGGTTTTGCAATTAATAAAATCTTTGGGTGCTGAAGTTGCCTGTTTTTTGGACAGTAATTCTGCTCACTGGGGGACAAAAATCGAAGGTATAAAAGTTTTAAATCCTCAAGCCGCTGCAAATATAGATGTAAGTAAGATTGTTATAACTAGTTATGAGTACTATGATGAAATGGCTTGTTTGTTATCTGAGATAGGATTTAAAGAAGATGAAGATTATTATAAATTTGAAACTTGGATACAGTGGTTGGTAGATCATGTGAGATATAACTTGTGAAGCAGATTGATTGGGAGAGAGAACTGTGCACAAGAAAGATATTGTAATAGTAGTACCTATATATAAAGCACAACTAAATATTACAGAGCAACGTTCTTTAGAACAATTGTATAGAGTATTGAAAGATTATAATATTGTTTTTGTTGCTCCAAAGAGAATGCGTGATTATTGTAATAGACAACGATATAGTGTTGTTTATTATGATGATCGGTTTTTTAAAAGTACAGCTACCTATAGTGAGTTATTGGTTTCTGATGCTTTTTATTCTAAGTTTGCTGAATATGAATATATGTTGATTTACCAGCTTGATGCCTATGTTTTTAAGGATGAATTGTTGGATTTTTGTGAGTTGGATTATGACTATATTGGTGCCCCTGTACCTAGAACATTGGGAAAATGGGGGCTGGTAAAGGCGCGAGTGGGTAATGGAGGCTTGTCGTTGCGTAAAATTTCATCGGTACGAAGGATGATTGCTAATATAGCGGATATATGTGAAGAGAGCGGCTTTAGGGAGTTATTTTACAACAACGAGGATCTGTTTTTTGGTTATTGCGGGGCACGACCCAATATAGACTTTTCTGTTCCAGAAATAAAAACAGCCATTAAATTTGCAGTGGATGAAGATGTATGCCATATATTTCAGAGATTAAATAATGGGCTGTCAGAGTTGCCATTCGGTTGTCATGGGTGGAGCAGGAAAATTGTATATAACGTATGGAGTAAGTTTATTGCAGAGGAAAACGAAGTAGAATTAAATGATTATTTTAGAAATATTACTGGGCCCTCTTATCGGGAGGTTCAGTGGCATAGATTGTCGGAATATATACTTTTAAGGTATAAAAAGTATAACTTTGTTAGATTAGTTGATTTGTGTAACAAATATCTCGAGCCAACATATTCGTATGTTATGTGGGGAGCTGGTGAATATGGTGTTATCTTATACAGCTTATTAACTGAAATTGGCTACAATATAAAAAAGGTATTCGATATTAAACCAAAAGAGATAAAATTAAATGGTGTTGAGATAACGGAGCCTGATTTGGACTATTTGATTCGGACGGATTGCTCAATTGTAATAACTCCTATTTACTATGATAATGAAATAAGATGTAAATTGTTATCTAATGGCATATTAGAAAACAGAGTTTTTACCTATCGAAAATTGTTGAATATAATTATTTCAGATTATGTGGGTTCTTTTATTTTGTGCAATAGAAAGTGAGTGTGACCAACTGTGAAATATTTAATATTTGGTGCTGGTGAATGGGGACAGACTGTACAGTCCTACATTGAGAATTCATCTGAAGATGTTCTTGTTGGTTTTATTGATAATAATAAAAGTGGTAATGAAATAAATGGATATGGATTGTATAAAGCAGACGACATATCCAAACTTGAATTTGATAAAATAATAATTTCAGTGAGTAAAAAAAGTGCTTTAAATGATATTCGAGAACAATTAAATTATCTAAATATAGCAAATAATAAAATAATAGGCTTATCGGAGGAGAAAGCACTATTTATAGATGTTTTTGCACAACGGCCCAATATCTATGATGAAATCGCTGATTGCAGAGTGGGCTGGTTGCGTTCTTTTGCCAAATTTGTAAAAGAAGAGGAAATGGTGGGAAATGTAGCAGAGTGTGGCGTGTATGCCGGAGATTTCGCGTTCTACATAAATAAGTATTTTGCTGATAGGAAACTATATTTGTTTGATACCTTTGAGGGGTTTTCAGATGTCGATTTAAAAGTGGAACGTGAACTAAATCATAAAGCTTTTATTTCTGGAGAATTTAATCAAGAATTTAATTTTAGTGTTAATAATGAAGAAATTGCGCGGCGAAAGATGCCTAATATAGAACAATGTGAATTTCATAAAGGATATTTTCCAGAGAGTGCAAAAGGAATCGAAGATAATTTTTGTTTTGTAAATTTGGATATGGATTTATATAAACCTATGCTTGCGGGATTAGAATTTTTTATGCATAAGATGTCTAATGGAGGCGTCATTTTACTGCATGATTATTTCCATCCAGAATTACCTGGCGTAAAGCAAGCTGTAAAAGATTATGAACTGAAACACGGTCTTACACTATCTAAAATACCTATTGGAGATGGATGTAGTATAGCCATTGTAAAAGTATAGAGGTAATCCGGATGAACAGATATAGTTTTCTATTTCCGTTTGAAAAAATAAAGCAAGGGTCCAAGATAATAATTTATGGTGCTGGTGATGTTGGATGTGATTATCTAAAACAGATACTCATAACCAATTATTGTATTTGTGTTGCAATTTTGGACCGTAATGCTGCCAATATCCCTCCGCTGGTGGTTCCAGTATATACACCGGAATATTTACCACAATTTGAGTATGATTATATAGTATTGGCCTTTAAAGATGGTTGTCATGTTCAGGCCGTTAAGGATACATTGTTTCATTATGGGGCAGATATTTCTAAAATCATTTTTCAACCAGTTAGGGCAGAAGTTAATATTTTGGGTAAAATAGAAGTAAAGCAGACTGATTATAATTATGCTTTTCAAAGTAATGGCATTTCTATAGCAATAAAATATGGACCTTGCCTTGGTGATAGTATCATAAAAAAGAAAATAGTTATGGAACTAGTCAAAAAAGTGCCAGAGGTTAGTATTGATATATATATATCCGGTGGTTCAAAGTTTATGAACGCAATTTATGCTGATACTCGAGGGCTTAATACTGTTATTGATGATGGTGGTGTCTTGTTCGAACATAATAAGATAAAATATGATGTCGCATTTGAGTTATATGATTTGCTGGCAATTAAACATATTAGCGATAATTTGGCTAATAAAAATAGGCATTTTTTTGATGAACTGCATAAATTGGATAAGGTTCTTTTAAAATATAATTTGCCAAGTTCTCCTATTAGTAATATGCATATTCATTTTAAGAGGATGATATACAAGGGGCTTAATGTATATAACTATTTAAACTTTACAGGATTTTTTGATATTAAGGACAAGAATGTTGATATTAGATTAAATGAAGATTATCTATTATGTTATAAACAATTACAATTAAAAAAGTATATAACTATTAATTATGGAACAGGATTTGTGTCAATTCACGGTAAAAATGTTATCGCCAAGCAATGGAATTATGACAAAATCTGCCAATTTGTTCAACTATTTAAGACTAATTATCCTGATATACAAGTTGTGCAGTTGGGGACTAAAAATGCTGCCAAAGTAGTTGGAGCTGATGAGTATATATTGGGAACAGATTTAGAGTTAGTAAAACATGTATTGTATGGTTCTATACTGCATATTGACTCAGAAGGCGGACTTGTGCATCTTGCTACCCAGTTAGGAACAAAATGTGTTGTATTATTTGGGCCAACTATGGTTGAGTACTTTGGGTATGACGAAAATGATAACATAGTTGCGGGGGATTGCCATAATTGCTACACTCTTTATGATGAGATTGATAAATGCGCGAGGGGGATGGAGTGCCCTGAGTGTATGGATTCTATAACTCCAAATTTGGTTATGGAACATGTAGATAGGTGTATTTCAGATGGGTGCTTATTATAGTTATGTCGTGAGTATAAAGAAAAAATGATACATATTACAGACGAGATATCCGAAAAGCTTCGTAAAGTGAACTTGGAAATGCTCAAGGAAATAGATAGAATATGCAGGAAAAACAATATAAAGTACTCCCTTTGTAGTGGGACTCTCATCGGGGCTGTGCGCCATGGAGGCTTTATTCCTTGGGATAATGATGCTGACGTAAACATGCTCAGGGAAGAATATGAAAAGTTTTTTGTGGCCTGCAAAAGGGATTTGGACACAGAAAAGTTCTTTTTGCAGGATTTTCGCACGGACCCTAATTATCGGTGGGGATTTCCCAAGCTTCGTTACAATAACAGCGTGTGGCTGATGCCTGGACAGGAGAAAACCAACTGGCATAAGGGAATCTTTGTGGATGTTTTTGTTTATGATGGGGTGCCGGACAATTATTTTTTGCGGCGGATTCATTTATTTATATGCTATTGTATTCGTAAAGGATTGTATTCATTTTTCGGTCGGGAAAATGCCTCTAATTCTCTTATGCGGTTATGGTATAAAATGCTATATTGTGTGCCACGGAGTTTTTGGATTCACTGTTTTAATGTTATGGTGAAACTGTCAAATTTAAGTCGCCATGAACTGGTACGTCACCTAACGTTCCCATATCCATTGGAATCATCAAAATATGGTATGCCAAGAAAATGTTTTGATGAATACATGGACAAGGACTTTGAGGGATATACATTTAAAATATTTAAGGATTATGATTCTTTTTTGACCAGTATGTATGGGGAGTATATGACATTGCCACCGGAGGAAAAACGAGTAGGATTTCCATTAGCTGAGTTGAAATTTCCGGAGAATATGTAAAAATAGACTTATTGAGCGGGAACTTTAGCACCAGTTAGCGTGTGGGAAAAGAAAGAGGGGGAACCATGGGGGATAAAACCAGAGTATATAGTGATAAGGTGGATGTCAGCGGTGACAGCATTCGGGAGTTTTACGATAAACGAGCTGCGGCATTTAAGGCTGGTAAGAAAAGCAGTAACACTGTGGTGTTGTTGGGAGATAATAACCCAGAATATGCTGATAAATGGGATGAGTTTGAAAAGAAAACCATTTTGCTCCGTTTGAACCTTACCAAGAATAAAAATGTTCTGGATATTGGTTGCGGTGTGGGCCGTTGGGCGGAGTCAGTACTCCCTCTTTGTGGAAAATACCGGGGAGTGGATTTTTCTGGAGAAATGGTCAAGGTGGCTTCGGAGAGATTTGCTTCTTATGATAATGCTTTATTTAAACAGTCAGCTTTTTTAGACTTGTTCGAGGATAAGGACATAACTAAAGAAAAATATGATGCAGTGATTATTGCCGGGGTGTCCATGTATATTAATGATGAAGTATTAGGTAAGTGTTATGAAAAGCTGCCTAATATTTTAAACAGTGGTGCCATCGTTTACATTGAGGAAAGCATCGGGGTACAGGAGCGTCTCACGTTGAATGGAATATGGTCTGAGGCACTAAAGTCCGATTATAATGCCATTTATCGGACTCGTGAAGAATACCGACAGATTTTGGCACCTATGTTGGCCGTAAGCAATGTGTTAGAGGATGATTACTTCAATGTGCTGGACAAGAAGGATTTATCAGATACCAGCCATTGGTACACTATATTGGAGATGAAATGAAATGAGATTATTTACAGTTGGACCAGTGGAAATGTTTGATGAGGTAAAGGCTATCCGTGCTGATAAGGATAGCGTGCCTTACTTTCGGACAAAAGAGTTTTCTGAGCTGATGCTGGAAACAGATGAATTACTTAGAAAATTTGCCAAGGCCGGCGAGGGGGCCAAGACGGTTTATTTGACGGCTTCTGGTACTGCGGCCATGGAGGCAGCGGTAATGAACTGCTTTACTGAGCAGGACAGGTTGCTGGTTATTAATGGTGGATCTTTTGGCCAGCGGTTTGTGGATATATGTGAGGTACATAACATACCTCACGATGTGGTTACGGTGGAATACGGTGAAACCTTGACTAGCGATATGCTGCTACCATACGAGGCTACGGACTATAACGGACTTCTGGTAAATATCGACGAAACTTCAACCGGGCAGCTTTATGATATTAAACTATTATCTGATTTTTGTCGGAAAAAAGATATGTACCTGGTGGTGGATGCTATCAGCTCTTTCCTTTGTGATGAATTTGACATGGCGGGAAATGATGTAGATGTTATGATTGCAAGCTCACAAAAAGGAGCCTGCATTTCACCAGGCCTGTCTATGGTAGTGCTTAGT
>NZ_JAZTZI010000108.1:0-8700 GCF_045637405.1 Anaerovibrio sp. | reverse complement strand
ATTTTTATCCATGCATAGTAGGAACCGCCGGCCTTGCGGACGGTTTCAGTTTCAAGGTAGTGCATGGTATTGTCGTCGCCGTACACCAGCACCTCATGGGCCTGGGTGTTATTTGGAGCCAAAGCCTGGCTGCCGCAAAATAGGGCCAGGGCGGCCACAGCAATAGCACAAAAACGCTTAAACATAATATAATTCTCCCTTCAAGTTCGCTACATATCATTATACTATCAAGTTTGGATTTTGCAAAATTAAAAGGCCACCTTTTCAGATGGCCACCACACACATAACATCGGCTTAAATCAACTACTACTACATCTCTCTTAGTATAGAAAAGAGGTACCTGACGTCGTCGGACATCCCAATCGGGAGTGAAGCATTGATTAATATTTGGGTACTAACGTTACCACACAATCCACTGTCACTAACATCTACTACCAGACAAATCTACTACCAGATAACTAAGTGAGATTAATGAATATCGGCGCATCAACGTCAGCTGGAAACCCGTTTCTAATATGTCAAATCGCTGACGGTGCAAACATCAAGTACCTCTTTGTTTGTGTACATTATATAACAGAAGAAAAAACTATGCAACAATATTTTGAATTGTCTGACAATAATTTTAATCTATTTATTTCATTCCATTTCGGCATGATAGGCTTCCTTCATATTATACATACGCTGGTCGGCAATCTCCCTGAGCTGCTGCGGATCTGTACCGTCATCAGGGTAGAAGGCATAACCGATACTGACGCTGACCATCATGTTGTTGGAACCGCTGACAATGGAACGGTTAAAGGCCTTGGTCATTTTGGTGGTTATGGTTTCATAGGCGCTCTTTTTTATGTCCTGGTTCACCAAAATGGCAAATTCATCTCCACCTAAGCGGTAAACATTGAAATCGCAGGCCCCTTTCATTCGTAGGGCTACTTCCTTAAGAACATCATCACCGGCCCTGTGCCCATAGGTGTCATTGATGTGCTTGAACTTGTTTACATCTATATAGAAAATTCCGTGGAGTTTGTTGGTGCGAACCAGAGTAGCCATATCCTCCTCAAAGCAGCGGACATTGTAAAGGCCAGTCAGCTGATCTCTGAGGGAAATATTGGAAAACAGGGCTCTGTCCTCAGCCAAAAGCAGTACCATGTAGGTGAGCAGAGTGAGCAGCAACACCAAAAACAGACCAAATAAGGCATAGGGAAGTAAAAAGGAAGGGTGAACCCAGCCCTCATCGGGAGCGATGGCCAATCTCCAGGATACCCCGGCAGCATCGAAATCTGCTACTACAGGATCCTCCAGTATTCCCTTGGAGGAGGTGATAGGACGCATTTCTTCGTCGAAGGGGTTGGTTTTATAGAGTGTATAATCATAGCCAAAGGTTTTTAGGTTGTCGATGGAAATCTGGAATACATCCGGCACCTTAACAATGGCAATGGCGAAGCCCCAGAACTGTTTGATTCCGTTACTGTCACGGACATAAACAGGCTCCCTCAGCTCCATGCCGATTTCATTGTGTTGGATTTCAAAGGGGCCCTGAAGGGTCATGGTGCCAGTATTTTTACTGTAGGCAGCCAAAGAACCGTAATGCTTTTCTTCAAATAGGTTTATGAGATCACCCTCATACCCCTCTATAGGATAAATAGAAGTTACGGTTCCCATAGGAGCCAGCTGGAGACATGAAATATATTTTCGGTCCTTCATAATGTGTCTGGCCACATTATTGAAATCTTCCATGGTTCCTTCAGCATTTTCCTGTAAAATGAGATTCAGGGTTTCAGTGATACTACAGCATTCGTTAATTCCGTATTTTATTTCACTGACGCGGTTCTGGATATTTTGTTTGGCCAGAGTCTGTTCCTGGGTGGTTTGCTGTCTCCAAATGCCGTTTATGACAAGGACCAGTACCAGCATACTAAGCAGGAATACCGCCGATACGATGGTTATGCGGCTCGTTTTGCTAACATTATTTATGTTCATGCCTTATCCCCTCAATAAACAAATCTTTTTTTTATTATAACCCAAATGTTCATTTTTTTCTTTAATATCGGGAAGAAAAATTTCCAATTCATGTATTTCTAATAAAGTTCTAATTGTGGGGTAAACGGGCTGGTGGTAGAATGAAATAGCATTAATTTTAAGAGAGGAATTTGTGAAATTTGTTATGAGAAATCTTAATAAGTTAAGTAAGAATATTGGTAAAAAAATAGTTGGAAGCATAAATAAGGAAATGGGCAGAAAGGTTATAGCCCCTTTGATGGCAGCAGCTTTTTTCATGACGCCTGCCTTTGCTTTGGCAGCAGAGGATTTTAGCGGCCTTACAGATTCTCAGGTGTATGAGCTGGGAAATTCCTTTATGGACAAGCATGACTATGGACGTGCTCTGGAGGCTTATGACCATGTATTGAATGAAAACAGCGGTTGGGCAGTGGTATATGTCAGCCGTGCCAGAACAAAATTCGTACTTGGGGACAGGGAGGGAGCAGAGGCAGATCTGAATACTGCACTTAGC
Organism: Anaerovibrio sp.; assembly: GCF_045637405.1. Taxonomy (GTDB): domain Bacteria; phylum Bacillota; class Negativicutes; order Selenomonadales; family Selenomonadaceae; genus Anaerovibrio. The sequence continues at coordinate 6,191 of NZ_JAZTZI010000108.1, read as the reverse complement.
TACGATCCCAATTTACCTGATGCTTACTATGTAAAGGGCAGCTTCCTTTATATGGATAATGATTTTGCAGGGGCTGAGGAAAACTTCAATCACGCCTTGGAGCTGTATCCTGATTATGTGGATGCAATTACCATATTGGGAAAGCTGTATTTCGATACGGGACGGGAAAATGAAGCGGTTAAGGCCATGAGCCTGGCCGTGGAGAAGGCACCTTCTGCAGCGACTTATGTAAACCGTGCCATTATCTACTCTAAAATTCCGGATGCCTCTGCGGCCAATCTTGATTACAACAAGGCTTTGGAGCTGGACCCAAATTGCGTGACGGCCTATCTGAACCGTGGCATCCTGTTTGTGGAGCAGGGGAAATTCACCGCTGCCCGCAGCGATTTTGACAGTGCCATTAAGGCAGATCCTAAAAATGCCAGTGCCTATATAAATAGAGGCTATTTGTCCATGAAGTCAAAGATGTACGAGGATGCCATGGCAGATTTCAACAAGGCTGTTGAGCTACAGCCGGATAATGCCCTGGCTTACAATGCCAGAGGTTTGGCCAACCGCAAGGTGGGCAGCTCTGATGAGGCATTACGTGATTTTGATAAGTGTATTGAGCTGGCTCCGGATTATGAGGTGGGGTACCAGTCACGGGCCATGCTTCACAGGGATATGGGGGAATATGACAAGGCCCTGCCGGATTTTGAAAAAATTATTGAACTGGATCCAAATAATCCTTTGGCTCATTATGACAAGGGGTGTCTTTATTTGGAGATGCAGCAGCCGGACAAGGCTTTGGAGCTTTTTAACAAGGCCATTGAACTGGACGGTGGCAATACATATCAGTTTATTATGAACAAGGCTGTGGCGGAGGCATATCTGGGTGAAAATGAAGCCGCAGTAGCTGATTTTACAAAGGTTATTGGTATGACTGACAATTATGTAATGTCCTACCTTTACCGTGGGATTGTCTACAACACTATGGGGATGAAGGCTGAGGCCAAGGCGGATATTGACAAAGTGCTGATGCTTGATCCTGAAAATCAGCAGGCCAAGGAGCTAATGAAAAAGCTTAAATGATATTGCTTAAACAACATTATTGGTGTGAATTTTTTAACTGGAAATGACGATATAGTATGTGATATAATACCGATGTTATTTTTGGTATTGCGTGGAGGTTCACATTGATGGATCCAATTTATTTATCAATTATTATTCTTGTGGCATCGCTGGTGGTCTTTTTCCTGATTTTCAAAGCCTACAGAGATGAAGGCAAGACGCCAAGGTTTCACAGAAAGGCTGCTATTCTGTTTGGTGTTCTTACAGTGTTGAATGTTGCCGAAGCAATGGTGCGAGGTGGAGCTGACATCATGCTCATCATTTGCACTGTACTCACCTCAGTGGCTGCTGCAGTGAATTGGCGTATATACAAGAAAGGGGAGTGAATCCTATGGATATAATGAGCATTGCTTCTATGTCAGTAGAAATGCATCAACAGGAGGATGCTATGAATATTGGCACAGCTGTAATGAAAATGGCCATGGATACCCAGACTGAAATGATGGATGGAATGCTGGATGCAATGGGTGCTGAAGTAGCAGCTATGACCGGTATTGGTCAGAACATTGATATCATGGCATAAGACTACCGTAAGGTGAAAAATCCACTACCTACTATTTAGGTGGTGGACTTTTTTTATAAATATTTTTCAAAATATTTTAGTGTTGAGTAGTTGCACAAATCTTGATTGGCCTTAATATGTTGTTTTTGTTTTGCCTTTTTGTATTTGTTAATAAATGACGACATTTTTTTATTGATGACATATTCTTTGCCGATAAGTGCTTTAAACTCATTGGGCCGTATATAAGGTTTACGGGCTTTATCTATAAAGCTATCATTTTCTATTACAACAGCTTTTGAAAAATCTAGTCCACAATGATTTTCCTTATCTGTCCATAAAACATGATGGTGATTAATATTTGAGCGCATAGGCACTGCATATTGGACACCATTTATCAATGCAGCCACATAAACGTATGGCCTATCAGATTTTTGTGCAATTTCAGGAAAAATAACTTTGGGATAATTTGTATAAAAAGTTTGAGATAAAAATACAAACTTGATCATCAGAATCCTCCGAATAAAAAAGGAAAAGTCCCTTACGGGACTCTTCTCAGTGAGCTTTTTTTATTTGCTTGGTCGTGGCTCTACGACCAATCTTCTCGGTGAGCTTTCTTTATTGTCGTAGCCCTACGACTATTCTTCTTGGTTCAATTGTAGCGTATATTGGTCACTTATGTCAATAAAGAATGTAAGTTTTTAGAACTGTTGTTTATAATTTGTGCAAAGTTTTTTGAAATTATGGTGCAATTATATAATTTATTAGCGGAAAAGGTTATAATTAAAAATTGGGAATTAAAAATTATATGTTGAGTAATATAGAGGGAGAACTTTTTCATGAATAAACAACAGCTAGCAAATAAAATATGGGAATCTGCCAATCGGATGCGCTCCAAAATAGAGGCTAATGAATATAAAGATTATATTTTAGGGTTTATTTTCTATAAATATCTGTCTGACAAGGAAGAAAGATGGCTAAAAGCCGAGGGCTATACTGATGAAGATATAAAGGATGATGTAAATGAGGGTAACAAGGATGAGTTGACCTATATACAATCAAATATTGGATATTTTATCGCTTATGAGGATTTATTTTCAACTTGGATTGGAATGAGGGGCGATTTTACTGTTGATAATGTAAGCACAGCGTTATCATCATTTAGCCGGTTATTGTCATCAACTCATGCAAATGTGTTTAAGGACATATTTAAAACTTTGGAAACTGGACTTGGTAAGCTGGGAGATAGTATTCAGTCCCAGACCAAATCGGTTCGTGACCTTATACATCTCATCAATGAAATACCTATGGATGGGCGTCAGGATTATGATGTATTAGGCTTCATATATGAGTACTTAATAGAGAAATTTGCAGCAAACGCTGGTAAAAAGGCAGGCGAATTTTATACTCCACATGAGGTTTCCTTGCTAATGTCAGAGATTATAGCCAATCATCTTAGAAATGCTGATAAAGGAATAAAAATCTATGATCCTACCAGTGGTTCAGGTTCCTTGTTGATAAATATTGGCCATGCCATTGAAAAATATATAGATGGGCGGGATAAAATTCGGTATTATGCGCAGGAACTAAAGGCCAATACCTATAATTTGACCCGGATGAATTTAATAATGCGAGGAATTATTCCTAGCAATATAATTACCAGAAATGCTGATACTTTGGAAGACGATTGGCCAATGGATGCTGATGGTACAGGTCAGCCTCTATATGTAGATGCTGTCGTGAGCAATCCACCGTATTCTCAGCGTTGGGAGCCCAAGAATAAAGAGTTGGATCCTCGTTATGCCAGATTTGGACTTGCCCCAAAGACCAAGGCGGATTATGCATTTTTGCTTCATGATCTATATCATTTGAAGCCAGATGGTATTATGGCAATAGTATTGCCACATGGTGTATTGTTTAGAGGTGGCGAAGAGGGGAAAATCCGTCGTAACCTTATAGAACAAAACCATATAGATACTATTATCGGTTTACCGGCCAATATTTTTTATGGGACCGGTATTCCTACTATAATCATGATATTACGTCAGCAACGAAAAAATGATGATGTGTTGATAGTGGATGCTTCTAAAGGGTTCGCTAAGGATGGGAAGAATAACAAGTTGCGAGCTTCGGATATTCGACGAATTGTCGACAGTGTGGTCGGACGCCTTAACATTGATGGATTTTCTCGTCGTGTCAGCCGACAAGAAATCAGGGACAATGAATACAATTTAAATATTCCGAGATATGTGGATTCTTCGGAAGAAACGGAGCATTGGGATACATATGCTCTGATGTTTGGTGGTATTCCAGAGTATGAACTGATAAAGCTTCAAAGCTTTTGGGATGTATTTCCAAGTCTTAAAGAAGATTTGTTGGATAGTAATGGTCAATATGCCTCTTTAAAAAACATTAACATTAAAACTGCAATTAACCAAAATACAGATGTGTGCTTGTTTATGATTGAATATGAACATACATTGGCAGATTTTAAGACTCATATGAGAGAGTCTTTAATAAATAATGCTTTACAGCTTTCCATTGTTAAAACCCAAGAAGAAGCAAGTACAGCACTTTTGAACCGATTCGAAAGTATTCCTATATTGGACAAATATGAAGCATACGAGGTATTTTACGCAGGCTATGAAAAGTTGTCAGGGGATTTGGAAATAATTCAGGCAGAAGGATGGAATTCTATTCGACAAGTTGACCCTAATATGGTTGTAAAGAAGATACGGGGTAAAGAACAGGAAGTTCAGGACGGCTGGAAGGGACATATTTTACCTTTTGAGTTGGTTCAAGTAGAGATGCTGCCAAATGATGTGACTGTTATCAAGCAAATGAAGGATAGACAGTCAGATATTCCTACTTTAGAAAATGAAATTTTGGAAGGGTTAAGCGAGGATGATAAAGCTTTGCTTAGTGATGCTCTTAATGACGATAACGATGCCTTTGTAGCTAAGAATGTTCCTGCTATAGTTAAAACGTTAAAGGAAGACGGCGATCAGCCAGATCTTTTGGCAAAAATGCAAGAAGTAGATAAACTGATAAAGGAAGAGAAACAGCTTAAAGTAAAAATTAGTGAGGCAGAAGATCGTCTACATGATAAAACAAAACAGGTAATAGAAAATCTGTCTGACGATGAGATAAAAGACATGTTGCAGGTTAAATGGATAAATCCTATATATGATAATTTAATGTCATTGCCTAATAATATGTTGGATTATTTGCAAAAGTCTTTGGTAGAAATACATGAGAAATATGCTGATACCTACGAAGCTATTGATAGTGAAATAGCTGATACGGAAGCTCAAATATCTGCTATGCTAAGTGATATTGTGGGTTGCGATGAAGATATGGCAGGGATAGTGGAGCTAAAAAAGCTGTTGGGAGGTGAATCCTAATGTGTGCTAGGAAACCCAAATTAAGATTCAAAGGATTCACTGACGATTGGGAACAGCGTAAGCTGGGGGATATGGTTAGTTTCTCCAAAGGTACAGGTTATTCCAAGTCTGACTTACAAGATGAAGGAACACCAATAATCTTGTATGGGAGATTATATACGAAATATGAAACGGTCATATCTAATGTTGATACTTTTGCGGAAGAAAAACCTAACTCTGTGTTAAGCAAGGGTAGAGAAGTGATTGTGCCAGCATCTGGTGAAACGGCTGAAGATATTTCAGTGGCTTCGGTAGTTGAAAAAGAAGGAATATTGCTTGGGGGTGACTTGAATATTATCACGCCACCAGCAGACTTAGATTCGGCATTTCTTGCATTAAGCATATCTAATGGGAACCCCCATAATGATATGGCAAAGATGGCACAGGGAAAATCTGTAGTGCATTTGCATAACTCAGACTTGGCAAAAATCGATTTGCCATATCCTAGTTACAAGGAACAATGCAAAATTAGTAGTCACTTTGCACACATCGATAACCTTATCACCCTTCATCAGCGTAAGCTGGAAAAAATCAAAAATATCAAAAAATCCATGCTTGAAAAAATGTTTCCTCATAGTGGACAAAAAACGCCAGAATTTCGTTTCGCGGGATTTACTGACGATTGGGAACAGCGAAAGCTAGGAGAGATTGTAGAACGTATAACAAGAAAGAATACTGGCATGGAGTCAACACTGCCACTTACAATATCGGCACAGTATGGGCTTATTGACCAAAATGAGTTTTTTGATAAAAGAATCGCCAGCAAAGATGTTAGTGGGTATTATCTTGTTTATAACGGTGAATTTGCATATAACAAAAGTACATCTAGTGATGCACCTTGGGGAGCAATTAAGCGTCTGGACAGGTATGAAAAGGGTGTTTTATCAACGTTGTATATAGTGTTTACAATAAAAGACAATGAGAAGACGGATTCAGATTATTTGTCTACTTATTATGACAGTTCATTGTGGCATAAAGAAGTTCAAGCAATCGCTGCAGAAGGCGCTAGAAATCATGGTTTACTTAACATTTCTCCATCAGATTTTTTCGAAACAAAATTAAGTATTCCAAATAATATTGATGAACAAAGAAAGATTGGTGCCTATTTCTCTAATCTCTACAACCTTATCACCCTTCAT
>NZ_JAZTZI010000107.1:0-1505 GCF_045637405.1 Anaerovibrio sp. | reverse complement strand
TGTCTCTCATTTGGCGGAAAAGTGGCGGCGGGAATTTACTTCCTGTGCGATTATTACGGATTATTCCGTCCATCAGATGTGGGTGTGTCCAAATCTGGATAAGTATTTTGTAGCTATCGATCCCATGAAGGAGCAGCTGGTGGAATATGGTATACGGGAAGATATAATCCACGTTACCGGTATTCCTGTGGGTGGAGAATTTAGTCAGATTTTGGATAAAAAAACATGCCGACAGGAATTGGATTTGGACGTGGATTTACCAGTGATAATGCTCATGGGGGGCGGACTGGGGCTGGGTGGCATGGACGTGGCCATGAACCAGCTGGAACGGATCAAGGAAATCCTCCAAATAGTGGTTATTGCCGGTAAAAATACTGAGCTAAAGAAAAATGTGGAAGCTTTGGCTGACAAATCCCATCACAGGGTAATTACCCTGGGGTATACAGATAAGGTGGCCAAGCTGATGGGGGCAGCGGATATTCTGATAACGAAACCGGGTGCTTTGACCTTAACCGAGGCCATGTCCTTGGGAACCCCCATGGTACTTCATGAGCCTATCCCCGGGCCGGAAACTGACAATGCCCGCTTTATGGATCAGGGTGGCATGGCTATTTGGCTCCACTCTGGTGACAGTTTGTCAAAGATTGTGGGGGATTTGTTACGCCATCCTGATAAGCTGGAGAATATGCATTTAAAGGCTGAAACATATAGGCGCGCCATGGCTGCTGCTGACATCGCCGAAAAAATTATTGGTTAAAGAAAAAATGATTTAAAAATATAGCCATAGGGTATTTTTAAATATAATTTTCATGTATAATATAAGTTACCTAAACTTTAATTTTTACTACGAAGTTTTCTATGGAAAGTGCTTGGTGGTTAGATGTCAGTTACGAAATTAGAAAGTGGGTCGGATGGCTCTCTGCTTTGCCCGGAGTGTAAGGGCGAGTTGATATACAAAGATGGCGGACAGGTTCGGGTAGTAAACGGCCGGGTTGATTACGAAAACATTAAGCCTCGGTATGTTTGTTTCAAGTGCAAAAAATTTTACCGAGAGATGCTTCACTCGGGCTTTTATGATGTTTTTGACTTGGACGAAGAACTGCAAAAAGAAGCACAGGAATTAAATAAATCTGCGGACTCCTCCGAGACACCGCCACCGGCTGAGGATCATCCGGTGGTTCATTTAACCCGCGCAGGAAACAGCTTTGCCTGTCCTAATTGCGGTAAGACTTTGCGTTGCTCTGAGGGAAGTGCTATTCAGGTAGTGGATGGCAAGGTAGATTATGAAAGCATAAAAAACCGCTATATTTGTGATGATTGTAAGGTTTATTACAAGGAATTGCTTAATTCCGGCATGTATGAGCGGTTTAAGCTGGAAGAGGAAACAACACCTGTAGAGGATAAACCATCAGTGAAAAATGAGGATGTTAATCCGGTGGTTGCTCTGCGGAAAAATAGTTCTGGTCGGTATAAGTGCCCGGTATGTGATCAGGAATTGGAATTTT
>NZ_JAZTZI010000106.1:0-1230 GCF_045637405.1 Anaerovibrio sp. | reverse complement strand
ATCATCGAGACCCAGCATATTGATTATGGCCTCCTTGGTCTCCACATCAGCATCCTCATCCAGCCAACCCACACAGGTATTATTATCGTGGGTACCCGTATACACAACAGAGTTTTCCGGTTCCACATAATTTACCCGGCGGCGGTCATTGAAATGCAGTTCAAACTCCAGCACTTTCATACCGGGGAAGCCACATTGCTCACGCAGTTCCTCCACTTCATCGGTAATGACACCAAGATCCTCGGCAACAATCGGCAATTCACCCAATGCAGCCTTTACCTTATCGAAAAACGGCTTACCAGGCCCTTTACGCCATACACCTTCAATGGCATTTTCTGCGTCACCGTCCACCTCCCAATATGATTCAAAGCCACGGAAATGATCAATACGCACCATATCCACTGTAGTAAGCATCCGCTTCAAGCGACTCATCCACCAGCTATAATCCTGTTTTTCCATTTCTGCCCAATCATATTGCGGATTACCCCACAATTGACCGGTGGCACTGAAATAATCTGGTGGTACCCCAGCCACCTTGTAAGGCTTGCAATTTTGACTGAGCTTAAACAGCTTTTGATTGCTCCACACATCAGCACTGTTTAAGGAGACAAAAATTGGCATATCGCCTAAAATCTTTATGCCCTTATTGTTGGCGTAAGCCCGCAGCTCCTGCCACTGACGCTCAAAAATATACTGGGCAAAGCATTCCTGACGAATTTCTTTTTTGAGCTCGGTTTTCATTTTATCCAGAGCACCAGCCACCCGGCGTCTTAAGCTGTCCTCCCACTCAATCCAGCCAGCTTCCCGGTTCTTTACAGATATTGCCCGGAACAGAGAATAATCTTCCAGCCAATAGGCTTCCTCCTTGCAAAACGCCTCAAACTTTCTACGTTCCTCCTGACTAGCCTGGGCAAAGAAGTTGCTGGCAGCCTTGTCTAATAGTTTTTCCTTTACGCGGGAAGCCAATGCATAATCCGTCTTATTGGTGGCTTCCTTATCTGGCATTTGTACGTCTTCCGGACTTAATAGGCCCATTTCCACCAGTTTTTCCGGTGATATAAGCATGGTATTACCAGCAAAAGCCGAAGGGGAGGCGTACGGGGAATAGCAGTTATCCACTGGCGTCAAAGGCAAAATTTGCCAAATCTTTTGCTTGGCTTTCGCCAGGAAATCCACGAATTCATAAGCAGACGGACCAAAGTCACCAACCCCATACTTGGATGGAAAACT
>NZ_JAZTZI010000105.1:0-6041 GCF_045637405.1 Anaerovibrio sp. | reverse complement strand
AATTAAAATGCAGGTGACGCTTACTTTTGCGTGCATGAATTTGAAAAAACTTACTCTTTGGAAGAAGAGGGCCGGCACGCTCTCACCAACTATTGTCGCTTTATTACAAAACTTGTCCTGGAATTTAAGAATAATTCCTATCTGGCAACAAAAATACGCATAAAAATACAGTCCTACCTAGTTAGTGGATAACTAGAAGGACTGTATGTCTACGGTCTGACAGAACCTTATGGTTCTGCTTTTTTTTGACACTTGTAATAGGAATAAATTTACATATCGTACGCAATATTATCGATTTCCCCTATACCCCGGCGCATTCCTCAGTGAAGCGGAGTGTTCAAAAAGTCCAAACACATTTTCACGGTGATACGACAGACTTTCTGGAGCAGGTCTGAAGAATGGATTTGTTGGGATAAATATCTGTTGATGGTCAAATTGACGCAAATAGCCATCCATCATGTGAGGATGGACAATAACATTATAATCATCATCTATATAAAACATACCTTGATCAAAAGCCCAATGCAAATCTTGAGATAGTGCGATACCATTACTTGGTATAAATGTACCACCATGTGACCTTGGCATAATATGCGCAGCCTCAAGATTATATAGATTGTTATATCGAATTACATTATGAGTTATAGCACATTCAAAATTATAGCCAGTCAAAACAAAGTCACGAAACATTGTTTGGCTTGTAAATAATGCTTCAATATTTGTAACATTAGGGCCAGTAATAGTGTTTATAACGGTATCGTCTACTTCAGGGGTATAATTTTCTGCTATATTACCCGTAATAGCCTGAATGTGTTCTTCAACCTCTGGTAAAGGATCATTAAAAATAGCATGTCGGTTTTGTCCCCAAGGAAGATAATTAGTGTTTAAAATTTGTGAACATTGATTATATAATGCTGATCCTCGGTCATTGCAATGATAAATAAATAAAGCATGAATGGGGTTATTGCCTACTTCATCTTCATTATCGTTGCAGTGTGGAGCAGTAATATTATCACGGTCCATCTTAAATATTACTATATCACCTTCCTGAAAAAATAAAGAATGATTTAAGTATAATCGGTATTCATCACGTCCATTTTCTTGCTGTCGAGAATGCCTGCTATTATTATATACATATGAACAATATACGCGTTGTGGATTTTGGAAATTCAAGGGAATAACAGGCACTATAGATGCATGATTATCAATATCTTCAGATAAAGGTGGAAAAAATGCTAGGGCTTGTGGTGATTTACTGATATAGATATAGCGACCTCTGTTAGGAGTTCCCCCCTCAATAACGCTACCTGATTCTTGATGACCAATTCTTTTGATGTAATAGCACACGTTCACTCAACTCCGACTTTATATTATTTAAAAAAATATTAATATAATTATATCATAAGTATATTAATATTTAGTGTTATAATAAAAAAAACTTAAGGAAAAGATAATATGGACACTCATACAGCCGTTCAGCGCAGCCATAACATGGCCAGTATTAAATCAAAAAACACTAAGGCGGAGCGGTTGCTTCGCCTTGCTCTTTGGCATCGGGGAATTAGATACCGCAAGAATTGGCGCAAGCTCCCTGGCTCCCCGGATATTGCCATAACAAAATATAAAATAGCTGTCTTTGTAGATGGTGACTTCTGGCACGCTCGTGGCCATGAACAGGATCCGGGGGAGCAAGTGGCCACAAACAAGGACTTCTGGAAGAAGAAGCTGTCCCGCAATGTGGAACGGGACAAAGAAGTAAACGACCAGCTGACACAGGCGGGGTGGCTGGTGCTTCGGTTTTGGGAGTCGGACATAAAAAAAGACATAGATGGTGTAATTGCTGAAATAATGAAATATTTACCATGAGCCTTGAAAAAAATCTTGAATATATAAAGTCTTCTTTATGGGGGATAACATGAAACTTGATCAGTTGACCATTGAAAAACGTGCGTTAAATTATTTGGAAAGAGAATTGCTTAGTTGCCCAAGGCTTAATCCGGTCCTTAATGCGGATGACAAAATAATTTCTTGGGATGGGGAAATCCAGTTATTTCGTAACAATAGAAAAAATAAAGAGTGTTGGGCTGGAAGATGTCCAGTACAGGTTAAAGGGCATACTGTCAATAAAGATGAATTGAAAAAGAAAACAATTACTCATTCGGTCAGCATAGATGACCTTAGAGTATACCAACAAGATGGTGGTGTACTATATTTTGTAGTTTATTTGCCAGATGATGAGAATAAGTTAGATTCATGTAAAATATTTTATAATGAATTTTTGCCATTTAATATAGGAGAAATTCTTGCAGGCATAAAGGAAGGGCAAAAAAACAAAAACATTGAGTTTATACCTTTCCCTAAAGAGGTAAAAGAAAAGGAGTCTGTTATTGCACAATTTATAAGGGATAGGGGATTGCAAACGGCTTATTCGTATAATAATCCAATTAATTTGAATACGCTATTATCAAAAGAGAGGACTTATGTTTTCTGGACATCGTCGGATTTTTCCTTTATAGGGAAAAATAAACCGACGTATTTATATGAAAAGTCAAAAGAAAAAGATGGAGTATACTTTCCAGTTGGCAGAATATATGTAAAATCTGTGATTGCACATAATGTTCCTATCAAGGTGCGTTTGAATGATAAAATATACTTTGATAATGCCCATATAGAATTAAAAGGAAAAGATGTAATAAAATCAATTGAATTTAATCATGGTCTGTCATTTCGGAGTAATAAAGATGGTACAACAGGAAAAATACGACTGACACAGAAGTGTACTTTTGAAGAATATTTGTATAATTTGGAATTTTTACAGGGCCTGGCACAAGGTGGAAGATTATCAATAGAAGGGGTTGGCGAGGGTGAGAGCTTTGATTTTGATTTTCCGATTGATTTCATAAAGGAAGAAATGTTATACATGAAGAAGGTACAGCAATTATTGGCAAGGCTTCATGTTAAAAAGCATATTCTGGTTAAAGATTTATCAAAGAAGAATTTGGAGGATTTACAGTTTTTATACAGGGCAATAGTTAAGGACACTCATTTTTTATCAAATGGAACAACAGATTTTGCCTTTGGTATATTTAATGTGGGAAAATTAAAATTTTTACTTGTGAGATATTTGGATGCAAATCATAAAATAGTCTACAGGGATGGATTCGATACAGAAGATATACGATGTGAATTAGTAGATGATAAAGGCAATAAATTCCCTTCCAGTATTTATGTCAAAATGAAAAAGGATAGTTTCCTTAAATATGACAATATATATTATCCGGCAATTATAAAATCAATAACAAAGATAGAGTATTCCGCTTTTTATGGTAATTTAGTCAACTCACTGGTTTTGGAAATGTTGGCGGCCTATGATGAAGTGGCTGATGATGAGGTGTTGGAAACCGCCATAGAATTATCAAATTGGTTATATTCCCATGAAAACTTGCCTGTTTATTATATTAATAAAATGCAATCCATTAAACGCAAGCGCCTATTTACGAAAGAAGAAGAGGATCAAATAAGGGATTTAAGGGGGCAGGAAACTGAAGCATCGCTTTTGGCTGGCTTCTCAGCTATATTAGGCAATGTGGATGATTATAAATATTATCTGGGAAAGCTGAATAAAGAAGATAGGGATAAGATTTTGATGTTCCCAATCAATAATTTAATTAAAGCATTATAATATTATTATCCCACTTGAGTTTTAACGAGGTAAACCATGGAAACGGAAATGAAAAACTACATATACTGCAATGATGCGCTTCTTGCCGGGGCTTTTGCCCGCAGCAACAAGATGATGCGGTTCATTGATTCAAAATACAATACGGACAAAGACAAGTTTTATCAGGCGGCCAAGAAAAATGACCGCTTTAAAAGTCGCTTTATCACCGGTAACCGGCTCCCTATCCGTATGAGTGCCATTAAAGCCCTTGGCATAATCGAGGCGGCCAAGTCCGATGAGGCTTTGGACAGGGAAATGTTTAGGGCGGCCAGCCGGGCTTTTAAGTCCATTTACAATATTTTTGAGGACACCAAAAGACTTGAATTTGACCACGGCTTCATGGAAGAAGTCTTTTATACTATGCGTGTTGGGGATAACAAAACGGATGACAGGCTGCATGATGCCTATGCGCTGTATATGTATTTCTGCGAGAAATACGATTTGGATCCTGATGATGATTCGGAGCTTTTTCAAAGAATTGTGCCAGTGGTACAGGGCAAGGAAGTAGCCTATATGCGGGACTTTGCCGATATTGGCCGTAAATTTGCAAAGGACTGGGAGCAAGAAAAAAATGCCAGGGACCTGATGGAAAGCACAGCCAATATTTGTGGCGGCAAGTGTCTTGAAGATATAGGGGCACATCTGGATCCGGAAAGCCCGGAAGCAGGGATATTCAATATGATGTGGGATTTTGCCCAGCTGGATAATATTCCTGTTTCCATGTATGAAGGTGAACGGTTCACCAACAAAGAAATACAAGACATTTTTAATGTCATATCAATGAACATAATAAAAAATGCGTGCATTCCTGATGATATAAACATTTACTATGTAGCGGCCCTCTATATGCGGAGTTTTGCAAGGCTTTACCATGAGGCGGAGGCCATGGTGGATGCCTATGCTGGTATTGTCCGTGAATCTGACCAGCAAAAGGAAATAGTGCGGAAGAACGTGGCCATGGCATCCAAAATAGCGGAGCTGGAGAATCTGGCCAAGGAACGGCAGGAAAAGCTGAATGCCATACAGCTGGAGCTTGACCGGGAGAAAAAGAAAAATCGGGAGCTGGAGGAAGCTGCAGCCATTAAAGATGAGCAAATAAAAATCCTGCAAAATATCCTGCAGGAAAATGATAGCCGCCCAGCTGCTGTGGATGCGGACGAGGGCACCAAGGCAAAAAAGCTGGAGCTGGCCAAAAATACAAAAGCCGTTGTCTTTGGTGGCCATCCAAACTGGCAGGCGGAGCTAAAGAAAGCGGCTCCGGAGTATAATATTGTAGATGCGGATAATTACGGCTTTGATGCCAAAATCATGGACAAGGCGGATGTTATTGTCATTAAAACTGACTACATGGCTCACGCCCAGTGGTACAAGGTAATTGAGCGGGCCCGCAAGCTGAAGAAAAGAGTGGTGTTCTTCAGCGGGAACAGTATTGAGGATTTGCTTTTAAAAATAGGGGAATAGACACATGAAAAAATATAAGTTACCATTATCCCTTATTCTCGCCACACTGTTATCCTTTGTGTGGTTTAATGCAAATATTTCATTTTGCCAGGCTGCCCAGTGGGAATGGGTGACTTCAACAGATGAAGTAGATTATGAAATTGATGTATCATCAGTGCAAAGGGTAAACCTAAGATTTGCCGGGGATAATGTGATATGCTGGATAAAAACCACCACACTTGATAATAAATATGGTTTGGCAAAGTTCGCCTTTAGAGATAATAACGGTATCAAACAATATGTAATGCTTTCTGGAACCGGTTATGACGAAAATGGAAATGTGACCGGTTGGGCCCCAACAATAAGTGAGCCCTTTGAGTTTCATTATCGGACAATCAACAGGGGCAGCTTTTATGAAGCCCTTTATGATAAAGCCTTGGAATGTGTAACTGAATAGCTTTCTAGCCCCTGTTTTAAACTAATTAATGGTTTGAAGCAGGGGGATTTTTTTGGCCTAAAATCTTCTTTGTGGCCATGGAAATCCAGCTCTTGTGCCAGAATAAATGTAGCAATAGTCCAACAGCCATAAAATAACCACTGTAAATATGGATGTTCCGGTAAAATAGCCTTGCTTCTCTGCCACCAGAAATAAGGTGAAAATCAAGCATTAAACCGGTAACAATGCAAATTAAACCACTGATAAAAAGAAGCCAGTCAAGTCCATAATTCTTTTTCATAACAGATACCCCCTCGCTATATTTTGGATATATTATATGGCTTAAATCTAAATTGGAAATAAACAAATTATAAAATAAAGGGGTACGAAGGAGGCCACCCACACTCTTAAAAACTAGGCTGCCTTGATTGAAGTGAGCCGCTT
>NZ_JAZTZI010000104.1:0-10966 GCF_045637405.1 Anaerovibrio sp. | reverse complement strand
GGTACTCAAACATCGACTCTTTCAAAAGTAGTCCAATTTGGGTTTGAGAATGGTGTAATTTATGATGGTACTCAAACGTGGCGTTCTTGGTGAAGCCTGCCTCATTGGTTTGAGAATGGTGTACTACTCTTTATAATTTGACCTTGCCCTATGAATCAGAACAGCTAGCATAAAAAGCTATTGAGGTGCATATATGAACATTCAAGAAAAGCTGTTTTCTTTACAAGACTTGAAATATCGTGATTTTCATGCCAAGCTGGTGCCGGGGATTGATAAGGATCGAATCATTGGGGTGCGGGTGCCGGATCTTAGAAAGCTGGCTAAGGAAATCCCTTTTGAGGAAGCCCAGGCTTTTATGGGGGATTTGCCTCATAAATACATTGAAGAAAATAATCTGCATGGGTTTCTCATTTCCAATATGAAGGATTTTGATGCAGTAATTCGGGAGTTGGAAGCATTTTTGCCCTATGTGGATAATTGGGCTACTTGTGACCTTATATCTCCAAAGATTTTCAAAAAGAACTTGCATGAACTGCTTACCTATATTGATAAGTGGCTCAATAGTCAGGCAACCTATACTATTCGCTTTGGTATTGAAATGCTTATGAGCTTCTATCTGGATGACGCATTTAAACCAGACTATCCAGCCAAAGTGTCGAGAATTCATTCCGAGGAATACTACGTGCGCATGATGGTGGCATGGTATTTTGCTACAGCACTGGCCAAGCAGTATGAAGCCACCATTGGCTACATTGAGGAGCACAGGCTGGAGGACTGGACCCACCGTAAAACCATTCAAAAGGCAGTGGAAAGCCGACGCCTGACTGCAGAGCAGAAGGAGTATCTAAGGTCCTTTTCAAAATTGAAAAAATGAACCACTAAAAAAGCCTCCCACATTGGTAGTGAGAGGCTTTTCAATTAGCTGTGATAATTAGTCTTTGATTTCCCAAGCCTTGGAGTAGAGGTCTTCAGCAAATTTTTCCATATCGGTAGGCATCCAAACCTTCTTTTCCTTGTTGTACTTGCATTTTACAGTGATATCAGCAGTGCCGGACTTTGGCGCATTCTGTAAGCGGTTTACAAAAATATCTGTCAAAGCTTCCTGGAGAGCTGCCTTGGAGCCAACAGCACCCTGGAGCTTCTTGCTTTCCTCAGCAGTTGGATCAGCCACCAGTACATTGCTGTCATACTTTTCGAAGGTAATCTTTACATCAGCCTCGTCATCCTTTTCAGAAACGATGGTGGAGGACTTCACTTCAATCTGAGCCAGCTTTGCTACCATTTCTTTGCCGATTTTTCTGGCCTGATCCTTGGTGAGCAAATCACCGGAGCTGCGCTGGAAGGAAGGTACAAAGGAATCCATAAAGTCTTCTTCCACATTAATGGAATCGTCATACTTGTTCAATGCCTTTGAGTCCAGCTGAAGCATGGCAGTGGCCAGATTCTTGATACCCACATCGGCCTTTTCGCGGGTAAGGGAGCATGCAGTGCAAATCATACATACTACTACGAATAATGATACCAGTAATAAGTTCTTTTTCATAAAAATCTCCTTATATAGAAAGTTTTAGTGTTGTAAGGCTGTAACCCACACAACATAATATATTATAACACAACCAATATGAATATCAGCTGGATGTAAGTCCTAAGATGGATTCTTTTACAGCAGTTGGCAGACTTGGGCTGTCGGCTTTTGTAATATGCAGCTTATATGTTATAATTTAGACAGTTGCAATAATAACCGAAAAGAATGTTTATATTGTTTTATGGAGGTTTTGGAATGGATTTTATAAAGAAACCTATGGAAATAGAAAATAAGAGTATGGAAATCATTTCACCTCACCTGGAGGGGCTTAATCTCAATGAGGAGGAGACCAAGGTTTACTCACGTATGATCCACGCGGCAGGAGATGTGGAGTATGCTCCTATTATCAGATTGCATCCGGATGCTATTGAAGCCGGCAAGGAAGCAATAAAAAAAGGATGCAATATTTATACTGATGTGGAAATGGTGCGTACTGGTATTAATAAGCGCAAGCTGGCTACCTTTGGCGGCGAGGTGTTCTGTCGCGTGGCTGATCCTGAGATTGCCAAAGAGGCCAAGGAGAAAGGGATTACCCGTTCCATGGCGGCAATGCAGAGCTTTGGTAAGGATTTGGATGGGGCAATTATTGCTGTGGGCAATGCTCCTACGGCACTTTTTGAGGTACTGCGCATGGTGGAGGAAGAAAATCTGCGTCCTGCCCTGATAGTTGGTATTCCAGTTGGCTTCGTGGGCGCAGCGGATTCCAAGGAGGCTCTTGCCCAAAATACTCTGGTTCCTTATGTGACTGTGGAAGGTACCAAGGGCGGCAGCCCGATAGCAGCATCTGTTATTAATGCCATTATGTATATTATAGATAATGAGCGCGTGTAATAAAGTTTAAGGGGCGTTATAAATGGAATGCCTTATTCCAAGAGTTGTAATAGCAGCTACCAAGAGCGGTTCCGGCAAGACCACCATTGTCACCGGGCTTTTGGCGGCTTTAAGACAAAAGGGCGTGAGGGTTCAGCCTTATAAGGTCGGACCTGACTATATAGATCCTGGATACCATAAGCTGGCCAGTGGTCAGCCCTCCCACAACCTCGATTCCTGGCTGATGTCAATGGATACAATGGCAGAGGTTTTTGCCAATTCTGCCTCCAAGGCTGAGCTGGCGGTAATCGAAGGCGTTATGGGCCTTTATGATGGGGGCAGGAAGGGTATCAGCTCTACGGCAGAAATTGCAAAAAGCCTTGATGCACCAGTGATTTTGGTACTAGATTGTAAATCTATGGGAGCTTCGGCGGCAGCTTTGGCTTTGGGCTTTAAAAGGTACGACAAGGACGTTAATTTAGGGGGGGTTATCCTTAACCGTCTTGGCTCTGATAACCATGAAAAAATAATCCGTGAGGCTCTGGATGAGCTTGATATTCCCGTGCTGGGGGCAGTTCGTCGTAATGATAGTCTCGTTATGCCGGAACGCCATTTGGGTCTTTTGCCTGTGGAGGAAAATCAGGAGCAGGAGATTATTAATCGCATGGGGGAGGCTATGGCCTCCCAAATTGATGTGGATGAGATTATCCGTATCGGCAAAAGTGCCAGCGTCATGAAGGTTCAGGACAGGCAGCGTAATGATAATGGCAAAGCTAGGGTTCGTATTGGTATTGCCAGAGACGAGGCATTTTCCTTTTATTATCCTGAAAGTATCCGTGTTTTGGAGGCAAAGGGAGCGGAGATCGTTGAATTCAGTCCGCTTGGTGATGAGGAGCTGCCAAAGGTGGATGGGCTGATTTTTGGTGGTGGGTTTCCGGAAATGTTTGCGGATAAGCTCAGTGCCAACAAGACTCTGATAGAAAGTATAAAAAGTGCAGCCAATAGTGGTATGCCAATATACGCTGAGTGTGGTGGGTTTATGTTTTTGAGCAGGGCCATGGAGGATTTTGACGGCAGGGTATTTCCTATGTGTGATATTCTCCCATGTCGTGTAAAGATGAACAGCCGCCTCCAAATGGTGGGCTATGTTTCCGCGGAATTGCAGACGGATGGAATTTTGGGTAAAAAGGGCGATGTGATAAAAGGTCACGAATTTCATTTTTCTACTGAGGATGCAGAAGCTGGAAATGCTGAGGCCGAGCGGGCTTTTAAATTTACCAGATCCAGAAATGGCTCCCAATATTTTGGGGGCTACAGCAAGGGAAATGTGCTGGGCTCTTATCTCCATTTGCATTTTGCGGGCTATCCTCAGGCAGCGGACAGCTTTATTGAAAAATGCGTTGAGTACAGAAGGAAGAAATAAGGTATAAATATGGGCAGGATTATTTTAGTTACCGGCGGTGCCAGGAGTGGAAAAAGCTCCTTTGCCGAGCGCTATGTGGCAAAGTATGGTGAGAAAATTGGTTATATAGCCACCTCTAAAATATGCGACGAGGAAATGGAATACCGGGTAAAGCTGCATCGTGAGCGACGCCCGGCTGATTGGGAAACCTTTGAGTCACCAGACAGTGCCCATGAGGTTATCCGTGAACATGGCAAGTCATACGATATGTTTTTGTTTGATTGCATGACCATATATGTAAGCAATATTTTAAGCACTGTTAAAGATATAGATGATTTTGACGGCAATTATAAAACTGTTACCGAAAGGCTGAAGAAATTAATAACAGCGATTTTGGAATCTGATACCACGGTGGTTATTGTTACCAATGAGGTGGGCTCGGGAATTGTTCCTAATAATCGTCTGGCCAGAGAGTACAGGGATTTGGCCGGCCTTGCCAATCAGATGCTGGCAGAGGTGGCAGAAAAGGTTTTCTTGGTGGTGTCCGGAATTCCGGTGGATATAAAGAAGATTGCTGAAAATATTTGATGTAATGATAGTAATGAGGTAAGAGATGGCAAACAAGATTATGTGCATGGGAACCTCATCCCATGTGGGAAAAAGTATATTGACCACGGCACTTTGCCGTATTTTTTATAGACAGGGCAAGCGGGTGGTGCCTTTCAAGGCCCAGAATATGGCCCTGAATTCTTACGTTACCAGAGATGGTGACGAAATGGGTCGTGCCCAGGTGGCCCAAGCTGAGGCTGCTGGTATGGAGCCTATGGTTGATATGAATCCTGTACTTTTAAAGCCAACGGGTAATTCCTGTTCCCAGGTGGTTATTATGGGTAAGCCAGTGGGCAATATGTCTGCAAAGGAGTACCATCAGGGGTATTCTTTAAAGGCCTTTGAGGCAGTAAAGGAGGCTTTGGGTCGCCTTGACAGGGAATATGATACTATTGTTATTGAGGGAGCAGGCAGCCCCGCTGAGGTCAATCTTAAGGCCAATGATATTGTGAATATGCGGGTGGCAAAGTATTTAAATGCTCCTGTTCTTTTGATTGCGGATATTGACAGAGGCGGTGCCTTAGCTTCTCTGGTGGGAACCTTGGAGCTTTTGGATGAGGATGAACGGGATCTGGTAAAGGGGCTTGTTATCAATAAATTCCGTGGTGATGTAAGCCTTCTTACTCCTGCATTGGAGTTCTTGGAGAATAAGACGGGGAAGCCGGTTCTGGGTGTAGTGCCTCATATTGAAAAGATGGGAATTGATGACGAGGATTCAGTTTCCCTCCAGGACAAGCAGGCTGTGCCTACTGATGGGGATATTAAGATTGCCGTAATTCAGACACCGAAAATCTCCAATTTTACAGATTTTGATGCTCTGTCCAATGAAGGTGATGTTTCCTTATACTATGTTCAGGATGCCACAGATTTTGGTACCCCGGATATTGTAATGCTTCCGGGAAGCAAGAATACTACTGAGGATATGCTGTATTTGGAAAAATCCGGTATTGGTCAGCTGATAAAAAAGCATGCTGAGGCGGGGAAGGCTGTCATCGGCATTTGCGGCGGCTATCAGATGCTGGGGGAAAGGATAATGGACCCTCATCATACCGAGTCGGATAATGACGAAGTAAATGGTCTGGGCCTTCTGGGAATGACTACCCTTTTTGCCGAAAAGAAGCTCACCTCCCAGGTGAAGGCAGATTGCAATAATCTTGGCTTTATGGGTCAAAGCATCAGTGCCAGCAATCTGGCAGGCTACGAAATTCACATGGGGCAGACGGATTTTACAAGGGAATCCGACAGTCATCCATTTGTGATAAAAGAACGGAGCCGCACGGAATGCAACAGCATTGAGGGTACTGCATGTGCCAAGGGCAATGTTTTTGGCACCTACATTCATGGTGTTTTTGATAATGACGAATTTAGACGAAGCGTTTTGAATGCTGTGCGTATTACCAAGGGACTGGAGCCATTGAAAAATACCAGAAATGTCATGGCAGAAAAGCAGCAAAGCTATGAACGCCTGGCAGATATAGTAGAGCAGCATTTGGACATGGATAAACTGATGGAAATAATGGGTGAGAATAATTAATGATAACGGCTATATTGGCATTCTTTATTGATGCAGTTGTGGGAGATCCCAGAAGTAAGCTCCATCCTGTGGTGCTTATTGGCAATCTCATAGCGGGAATTGAAGGAATGCTCTACGGTAAGGAAGATAGTGACAAGAAGAAGCTGGTGCTTGGAGGAATGCTGGTTGTTTTGGTTTTACTATTCACCTTTGCTGTAGTAAATGGTATAATGAATTTAGTGAAAATGTTAGATGATATATACGTTGTAACCCTTATAGAGGCTTTTTTTCTTAGCTTTACAATTTCACCGAAGAGCCTGGCGGCAGCCGGCAAGGAGCTTTATGGCTATCTGGTTGCAGATGACTTGGATAACGCCAGATACAAGGTGGGCTGGATTGTAGGACGGGATACGGATGAGCTGACACCAGGGGAGGTATCCAGAGCTACCATTGAAACTATAGCGGAAAACACGGTAGATGGCATTATTGCACCACTATTTTATTTTGCTATAGGAGGTGTGCCGTTGGCCTTCCTTTATAGGGCGGTTAATACCATGGATTCCATGGTGGGCTACAAGAATGACAGATATATCTATTTTGGTCGGGTGGCAGCCAGAGCGGACGATGTTTTGGGCTATATTCCCGCAAGAATAACTGGTCTGTTATTTGTGGTATCGGCATTTATATTGGGCTATGACGGCAAAAAAGCCTGGAAAATTCTCAGAAGGGATGCCTCCAAGCACCCTAGTCCTAATGGAGGATGGGCTGAAGCTACTGTTGCCGGTGCGCTTCACATACGTTTGGGGGGCTTCAATTCCTATTTTGGCAAGGTCCATTTTCGGGAATATATGGGTGATCCCATTGAAGAGATAGGATTTGACCATATTATGAAGACAATTCGTCTGATGTATACGGATACGATTTTGTTTTTGATAGTATGTCATATAATTTTTGTGATTTGTAGTATGGGAGTGCTGTAAATGCAGGCATTTCTTATCGGGTTGCAATTTTTGACCCGTATATGTGTTGTTAAGCAGACGGTCTGGACGGAAGAAGATTTCGGTAAAAGTGTCCGTTACTTTCCACTTGTGGGGGCGGTATTGGGATGTATATATTCCCTGGTGGCCTGGCTGGCTACTGACCTGTTTCCGCAGCTTGGCATAATTCTGCCACATCATCTTTTAAATGTGATGTTTGTGGCAATGCCGGTTATTCTAACTGGTGGTATTCACTGTGATGGTTTTATGGACACGGTGGATGGAATATTTTCCGGCAGGGACAGGGAACGAATGCTGGAGATTATGAAGGACAGCTGCACTGGTGCTTTTGGCGTTGTGGCTTTTGTACTTTTGATGATGTTTCAGTATGGAGCTGTTTCTGATGTACCAGTTGAAGCCTTACCGGCAGCACTTTTTGTAATGCCGATTATATCCAGAATGATGATGGTTTTTACCATAACGATTTATCCTTATGCGAGAAAAGAAGGAATGGGAAAGGCCTTTAGCGAATATACTGGTAAGAAAACCTTGGGGGTGGTTTTCTTATATGGACTGGCGTTGGTCCTCCCGTGGGGAATCAATGCATTAATAGCAGTTCTTGTATCATTTTTGTTTACAACGTGTTTTTGCAATTATGTGACTAAAAAAATAGGGGGAGTCACCGGTGACGTTTATGGTGCAGTGTGCACCCTGTGCGAGTTGCTTGTTATGATTGCATTTACATGTAAAATACCTTTTTAAGAGGGGGAGATATATATGTTATTAGAAGTATTAGTACCTGGATCCTGTGGTGAAATAGCACAGGGTTGGAGAGAGGGGCAGCCATTTTTGGTTACATGTCCAATAGGTCTATATTCTAGAGCATTAGTAACAGAAAGAACCTCTGCGAAGACTGGTTTGGGCAAGAAAGCTCGTGCAGCGCTGAAAAACACGGTGGGGTATATGGGATTTACGGATTTTCCACTTGGTTTGGCTTTGGAGTCACAACTTCCTACAGGCAAAGGAATGGCATCCAGCACAGCGGATATTGTAGCAGTTATACAGGCAGTGGCAACTGCAATCGATGATGAGCTGGAGCCAGAGGAAGTGGCAGAGCTTGCATCTGGTATTGAACCAACTGACGGCGTATTCTATCCTGGCGTGGTTCAGATGGACTACATGACCGGTAAGCTCATTGAGAGCTATAAACCGGTGCCAAAGATGATAATTGCTATGTTTGATACTGGCGGAACAGTAAATACCGTTGAGTTTCATTCAGACTATTCAGAAAACCATGGTAATGAAAATAGTCCGGCAGAATTGTTGGAAGCAGTGGATTCTCTGAAGAAGGATTTTTCTCCGGAAAATATAGCCAGAGTAGCTACTATGAGTGCTCGTGCCAACCAGAAAATCGTGGAGAAACCACAACTGGAGGAGATTATTGAATTTGCCAAGAGTCAGGGGGCTCTAGGGGTAAATGTGGCTCATAGCGGTACTATGCTGGGCATTCTCTTTAAGCCTGATGAATCAATGCGCAAGGTGCTGGATATTGCCAAGGCAGTGGAGGCAAAGTTCCCACACATGGAGTATTTTGAAACTGAACGTCTGATACCAGGTGGCTGGATTATCAGGCAGCGATAATTTTGTAAGGATGTTTTTTAAAGCATGAAGCCTTTTGAACATGGTGGTAATGTGTATAGCGCTGGGGTCCGCAATCATGAGGTTGTGGATTTCAGCGCTAATATTAACCCACTGGGACTATCAGATAGTATAAAAAAATCAATAATAGACAATATGGAGGGCCTGGTTCACTACCCTGATCCTACAGGGACATTGCTGAAGCAGGCTATTTCTGTGCACTATGGTGTTGATGCGGACAGGGTAGTTTTGGGGAACGGTGCTGTAGAATTAATGTATATTTATTTCCATTGCCGCAGTCCTAAAAATGTTTTGGTTCCTGTGCCTTCTTTTAGTGAATACGAAAGGGCGGCCATGGCGGCAAGATGCCATATTGAAAGACTATATATGGCTAAGGAGCAGGATTTTACCCTGGACATACCGTCCTTGATGGAGCTTTTGCCCAAGGTAGATGCTGTGGTAATTGGCAATCCTAATAACCCAACCGGGGAGCTGCTAACCAAAGATAATCTGGAAGAAATAATATCAGCGGCAGCAAGGTCCGGTACTGATGTTTTGGTGGACGAGTCCTTTTTGGACTTTTTGTCCAGTGATAAGCACTATACTGTGATGGATTTGGTGGAAAAGTACCCGAATCTTTTGGTACTCCGTTCTATGACAAAGTTTTTTGCTATTCCGGGGTTGCGTCTTGGATTTGGAGTGGCTAATAGTGAACTTATGGGTAAAATAGAGCCTGGCAGGGACCCGTGGAATGTTAACCTTCTGGCCCAGATGGCAGGAGTGGCAGCATTAAAGGATAAAACCTACCAAATGGATTCCAGACAAATTATATCGGGATGTATTGATTATTTATATAGGACTCTATCATCCATAGAAGGGATGAGGGTATATAAACCTTCAGTAAATTTCATATTAGTAAGCGTTGAGCAAACTGGTATGACCAGCAGCAAATTCGTAAAGGCCATGGGTGGCAAGGGAATTCTTGTAAGAGATTGCAGTAATTATCCAGGTATGGACGATTATCATGTTAGATTTGCTGTCAGACTGATGAATGAAAATGAAAAGCTGGTAATGGCGATTAGACAGGTATTGGCGGAAAGGTAGGAGGGGATTGAATGACAAAACTGATATTGGTACGACATGGTCAGACAGTATGGAATAAATTGGGAAAATATCAGGGACAGGCTGATATTGAACTTAGTGAAGTGGGAAGAAAACAAGCCGCTATGCTGGCTGATTATTTTCCTGTAGAAAAGATTGATGCCATATATTCAAGTCCTCTGGTCCGCGCCAAAGAAACGGCTGAGGCTATTGGTGCTGTCTTTGATTTGCCAGTGGAGCCCTGTCCGGAATTCTGTGAAATCAGCTTTGGCAAATGGGAGGGACTAACTTATGATGAAATTCATGCCCAGTGGCCAAAGGAGCATGATTTGTTATTTACCAGGCCCGATCTATTGACCTGCCCGGATGGGGAGGGATTTGCCCAGGTTCAGGAACGGGCAGCTGGCAAAATGGAGGCTCTGATTACGGAGAATCCGGATAAGACTTTGGTTATTGCTGCCCACGGCGGTGTAATAAGGACATTGCTTTGCCATGCTTTGGGGATGCCACTAAGAAATATGTGGCATATACGTCAGGATAATACGGCGGTGAACCTTGTAACAGCCTATAATGAGGGACTAACAGTGGAGCTGATGAATTCCACAGCACACCTTTACAACAGTGATTTGAATATTAATTTAAATAATTGGGTAAAAAAGAGTTGACAATGACGGTAAAAGATAGTAATATTATCGATGTTGTCGCCACTAAGCACTTTGAAAAGTGAAGTGAGCAACAAAAAATAAAATATCAAAAAGTGCTTGACATTAAAGCATCTTCGCGATATTATATAGAAGCTGACTAACGAAGCAAGGGCTTCTGAGAAAGCAGAGTGTTCTTTGAAAACTAAACAATGCAACAAGAATCATGCACACATGATTCAAGCCAGATGATGGTACTGTTTTTATAAACAGTAAACATACATAATAGTTTGTGCAAAACTATGAAATTCCTTTATTAAAAGGTAATTCTAGAAACTTTAAGAGCCATTCAGGTTCTTCAAAATATTTTTTTGGAGAGTTTGATCCTGGCTCAGGACGAACGCTGGCGGCGTGCTTAACACATGCAAGTCGAACGGGAAGACATTTCTAACACCGAGTAACTGAGTGATGACTGTCACTGAGACAGCGTCGTGAGGCCCCGAAAACAGAGCCTCACCACACTTAAAATAGTGATTAACACTTAGAGACTGGGTGTTAGAAATGGATTCTAGTGGCAAACGGGTGAGTAACGCGTAGGCAACCTGCCCTTCAGATGGGGACAACATTTCGAAAGGAATGCTAATACCGAATGACGTACATTGGTCGCATGACCGATGTACCAAAGGCCGG
>NZ_JAZTZI010000103.1:0-14679 GCF_045637405.1 Anaerovibrio sp. | reverse complement strand
ACAGGCCATTGTATATCACGATGGGCAGTATGTGGAGGATATCTCATAAACTTGGGCATGTGCAATATTTCGCACATGCCTTTTGTTACTATAAAATTAATAGTAAATGTATTACTTTTGGACTAGGGAACTGGGAATATTTTTCCTTACATAAGGAAAAATTTGAACAATTAGGTTATAATTAAAAGATAAGTAAAAGTGTGGAGGATTAAGCGTGGAAGAAAGTATGCTTGATAATAATATACCATTTGCCCATTTGCACGTACATACGGAGTACAGCTTGCTGGATGGTGCCAATAGAATAAAGCCATTGGTGAAGCGGGCCAAGGAGCTGGGAATGAAGCACCTGGCCATTACTGACCATGGCAATATGTTCGGTGTTATCGATTTTTATAAGGCTGCCAAGGCTGAGGGGATAAATCCCGTTATTGGCTGCGAGGTTTATATGGCTCCCCGGGATCGTCGGGAGAATTTTGAGGTGGATGGTACTAAGTACTATCACCTTATTTTGCTGGCTGAAAATGAAACTGGCTACAAGAATCTGGTGCAGCTGGTTTCCAAGGCCAATATTGAGGGCATGTATTACAAGCCCCGTATAGACAAAGAGCTACTGCGTCAGTATCATGAGGGAATTATTTGCCTTAGCGCCTGCATTGCGGGGGAAATTCCTTCCTGGATTCTCCGTGGCGATATGGACAGGGCGGAAAAGTCCTTGCAGGATTATCTGGAGATTTTTGGCCGTGATAATTTCTTTATTGAAATTCAGTACCACGGCATGGAGCAGGAGGTTAAGGCCAATAAGGGACTTATTGAGCTTGCCCAAAAGTACAATATCGGTTTGGTGGCTACAAATGATGCCCATTATCTGACCCGTGAGGCCAGTGAGTTCCACGATATTCTTCTCTGTATTCAGATGAGCAAAACCGTGGATGATCCCAGCCGCATGAAGTTTTTTGGTCAGGAGTTCTATCTTAAGAGCCCTGATGAAATGGCCCAGCTTTTCCCTGAGTACCCTGAGGCTCTTGCCAATACAGTGAAGATAGCAGAACGCTGTCATGTGGATTTTGATTTTGATAGCCGTCATTTGCCGTTGTTCCCACTGCCAGAGGGCATGACGGATGAGCAATATCTGAGAAAGCTGTGTGAAGATAACCTTCCATCCCATTATCCTGAGGAAAACAAGGAAGTCCGCGAGCGTCTGGAGTATGAGTTGGGAGTAATCCATACCATGGGCTTTGACAGCTATTTCCTTATTGTATGGGATTTTATAAATTATGCACGAAGCGAAAATATTCCGGTAGGTCCTGGACGTGGTTCGGCGGCAGGCAGTATAGTAGCCTATTTGCTTGGTATTACGGATATTGACCCATTAAAATACTCTCTGCTCTTTGAGCGCTTCCTCAATCCTGAACGCGTAACCATGCCTGATATAGACGTGGACTTTTGTTATGTGCGCCGTGAGGAGGTTATTGAATACGTTAAACGCCGCTATGGTGAGGACCATGTGGCTCAGATTGTTACCTTTGGTACCTTGGCGGCAAAGGGCGCTATAAAGGATGTTGGCAGGGCCCTTAATATGTCCTTTAGTGAGGTTAATAAAATAACCAGGCTGATACCATCGGAGCTTGGTATAACTATTCAAAAGGCTTTGGATAGCACCAAAGAGCTGAAGGCGTTGTATGATGAGTCTGAGGAGATTCATCGCCTGCTGGATTTTGCCATGGGAGTTGAGGGCCTTCCAAGACATTCATCAACCCATGCGGCGGGTATTGTGATTGCCCGTAATCCTCTTACTGACTATTTGCCTGTAATGATGACAGACGGTACATTGGTAACTCAGTATGACAAGGATCATGTGGAGGAGCTGGGACTTCTGAAAATGGATTTCCTTGGTCTTCGTACCCTTACGGTTCTTGATGATGCCATTAAAAATATAAAGAAAAATCGGGGATTGGATGTGGATCTTAGAAACATTCTTCTGGTTGACAAAAAAACCTCGGAGATGCTCTGCAAGGGCTTTACAGGGGCCGTGTTCCAGATGGAATCCAGCGGCATGACCAATATTATTAAGGAGCTTAAGCCGGAGGGCTTCACAGACCTTATTCCGTTGGTGGCTCTTTATCGTCCTGGTCCTTTGGGAAGTGGCATGGTGGATGATTTTATTGCCGGACGTCATGGTACCAAAGAAGTTAAATATATGCACCCTCTCCTGGAGCCGATTCTCAAGGAGACCTTTGGCGTGGTTCTCTATCAGGAGCAGGTAATGCAGATAGTACAGGTGCTGGCTGGATTTACTTTAGGACAGGCTGACCTTCTTCGCCGTGCCATGGGTAAGAAAAAAGCGGCTATTTTGATGGCGCAAAAGGAAAATTTCCTTAAGGGCTGTGAAAACAATGGTATAGACGCTGATTTGGCCAATAAGATATTTGATTTATTGACTCACTTTGCAGACTATGGCTTCAATAAGTCCCATAGTGCGGCCTATGCCTATGTGGCTTGGCAGACCGCTTATTTGAAGGCCAATTATCCTGAGGAATTCATGGCGGCAATGCTTACCAGCGTTATGGATACCACCGACAAGGTAAGCATATATATTGAGCAGTGCCGACGTATGGGTATTGCTGTACTGCCACCTGATATAAATGCCAGCTCGGTAAATTTCAGTGTTGATGGTAATGCTATTCGCTTTGGCCTGGCTGCAGTTAAAAATGTGGGCGATGCAGCTCTGATTAATCTGGAAGCGGAACGTAGTAGTGGTCCGTTTACGTCATTGATGGATTTTTGCAGCCGTATTGATATGCGTACAATTAATAAGCGGGTTATTGAGAGCCTTATTAAGTGTGGTGCTTTTGATTCTATTGGCGCAAGACGTTCGCAGCTTTTGGAGGTGTTGTCCAAAACTGTTGATGCGGCAGCTGTGTCACAAAAGGACAAGGCTACCGGCCAGATGGGACTCTTTGATGATGAGGTGTTAAATGACGTTGCTGAGGTCAAGCTACCAGATATTCCTGAGGTGGACCGCAGCATAATGCTCATGTGGGAAAAGGAAATCACCGGCTTTTATATTACAGGGCATCCACTGGATGAATATTCTGATATTCTTAATGGTTTCACCGGTATAAGTGATATTTTGGCCGGGAAGGTTAGAGACGGCAAAACGGTGAAGCTGGGTGGAATGGTGGTAAGTGCCAAGCGTATTGCCACGAAAAAGGGGGATACCATGTGCTTTGCAGAGGTGGAGGATTTCTCCCATTCCATTGAAGTGGTAGTATTCCCAAAGGTGTTCTATCAATGTGTCAATGCTTTGGAGCCTGATTCTGCTGTTATGGTTGCCGGCAAGGTAAACTTTACTGATGATGGAATTAAGGTGTTGGCAGACCGGGTTTGCCTGCTGAAGGATTATAAGCCGGACATATACATTGCCATTAGTGCAGCCCACGAAAATGAGGCAGTGTTTAAGGCAGTAAAGGATGTGCTGACCACTCATCAGGGGGAGCATATTGTATATATTTATTATTCAGACCGCAAAAAGGTCATTAAGACAGAGCGGGCCATGTGGATTGATGGTTCAGAGGAAGCTATTTCTCTTCTCAAGGAAATTCTTGGGGATGATTGTGTTAAAACCAGATAAGCATCGGATAACTAGAAAGTTGAGGTTATTATTATGGGCGATATAAAATGTGGACCTAAGGCGGGGGTATTTCTTCTGGCCGGGGGTCATTTTATGGTTGATTTCTACAATAATTTTCTCCCGGTGCTTTTGCCAATAATCATGGTGCGGATGGATATGTCCCTTACCATGTGCGGACTTTTGGTGATGGTGCTGTCCATAACGGCCAATTTACTCCAGCCCATATTCGGCTATCTGTTTGATAAGCATAATTTTAGTAAAACCATGGTATATGCCGTGCCTTTGGCAGGGGTGTTTATGTGTATCGTTGGCTATGCGCCCAACAAGTCTGTATTGTTTTTATTGTGTGCCCTGTTGGGAGTGGCGGTGTCTGCCTATCATCCTTTAGGAACATCTCTGCTTCGTCAGGTAAGCAGTAAGATGAACCTTGGTAGGTCAGTGTCCTTTTATGTAGCCGGTGGAAATATTGGCTTTGCCCTGGCTCCTGTGCTGGTGGTAGCCTTTTTGGATCACTATCCTTTGGAGAGTTTGCCTGTGTTGATTATTCCTGGTATTTTGCTGGCGGCGGCATACGTTTTTACTAATTTGTGGAATCTGCCATCAAAGAGCCAAAAGCCATCTGATGAAGCGGTGGAAAATGATTTTAAGAGCATACTGCGGAATATAGATGTGGTGCGTTTGAATTTGGCTATGGGGTTTAGGTGCTGGACTCATGTATGTGTAGTTACATTTCTGCCTCTTCTGATGCAAAGCAAGGGAATATCTCCAGTCATGTCAGGTACCCTTTTGGGAGTTTTTCTGGTGGGTTCGGCCCTTGGAGGCTTATTTGGCGGTGAGATAGGGGACAGAACCAATCATAAAAAGGTAATGGCCTATTCGTTAATATTTTCACTGGCGCCTGTTATATATTTCTTTTTGATGCCAAATGACAGTATGGTAGCGATTATTGCCCTGTTTTTGGCGGGAGCCCTTTTGATGGCACCTCAGCCAAGCTCCATAGTATGGACTGGACATCTGATGCCGCAGTTTATCGGCGTTGCCAGCGGCATGATGATGGGCCTTTGCTACGGTATTGGCAGTATAGGGGCGGCAGTAACTGCTGTGCTGGGGGATTACATCGGTCTGGAGACTGCACTTCTTATAAGTATCATACCGGTATTTTTGTCTATTGCCATGGTGATGGTTACGCCATATAAAGACACATGAAAAAATAGGCCTCCGCTTAATAAGTGGAGGTCCGTTTTTATTTGGAGTGTATCTTTTTATCTGCTACTTAGGAGTATAAATTATCGTATGGGAATTTCATGCACAATCTCTTCCTGGGAAACAGTCAGCTTTGGCATGTTGATGGTCAGGATACCATCCTTAAACTCTGCGTTGCACTTATTCTCATCGATATTGTCGATGTAGAAGGAACGGCTCATACTGCCACTGTAACGCTCCCGGCGAATGTAATTGCCGTCTTTGTCCTTTTCATCCTTTGATTCCTCTTTCTGGGCTGAGATGGACAGATAGTGGTCTTTATAAGAAAGATGAACATCTTCCTTGGTAAAGCCAGGCAATTCAGCTTTTAACTCATAACTGTCACCGTTGTCTTTCACATCAACACTGAAGGATTTGCTGGTAAAACCTGTATCGATGAAGAAGCTGGAAAGTGGTTGATTCATCCAGTTGAACAGGCGATCGAAACCGTCTTCCTCTCTTGCCAAATCCTTTCTCATAGCAAATGGAACTAAGCCAAACATAATAACGATCCCCTTTCATTTAGATATTTGGTTTCAATGAGGTAGGGGCTTTTGCTTCATTTCCCCTTCCTTGATGATTATTATACTCGTAATAGTCAAAAAGTCAATAGGTCAAAAAATAAAAATACAAAAAAGCCGACCGGCTGCTTTTTTGTTCGTTGGTAAATACCATATTTTTAAGTTTTTATTATTAGCTGAAAAATTATTTTTTTCGAGAGTTGCAGGAATCATCAAAGGGATGTCGAAAGGGTACAGTACATGGGAAATATGTGATTTTGGCGAGTTGTCGCCTATATCCTCACATCGACATATGCCTGGAGCTTCTTGGGTAACCTTGTCAGAGAAAAGTATGAGAGCTTCCGGAAAAAGATTCATATTCTTTCCTTGACGGAAAAGGATATCGACACCGCTTTTGCCCGAGATTGGAAGGATTTCGAGGATGCTGTGCAGTACACTGTAGCCGAGTCAAACTTTTTAACCGAGGAAAGAGGGGGAGACGAGATGAAGAAATTTTTGGCATTAACCATTATGATTAGTGCTATGGTCTTTGGGCTGGCGGTATGCACTGTTGCACCAGCGGCAGCCGCAGGGGATGCTATCGATTATTCCCAAAAGGCCAATTGGTACCAGATTCCGAATATCACCAAGGATGTCGACACCTTCTTTATTTACCCAACGGAGTATATAGGCATGAACGAAAGCGATCCTGATTATGCTCCGCTTGATAATCCCGAAATGCGGGACGGCGTTAAGAACATGGATCACAGGTTTATGGCAAGCGCATACGAAGAGGCTACTAACGTGTTCATGCCATACTACCGGCAAGCCAGTCTGCGGACGCAGCTAAATGCAAGGTATAAGACCGGCGACGCTCGCAATGCGCTGAAAGATAGCACGCCATATAACGATATAACCGCTGCTCTGGATTACTACTTCGAAAACTATAACAATGGCCGTCCGTTTATCATTGCGGGACACAGCCAGGGATCGGCCATCACAAGCCTTGTACTGATGAATTACTTCAAGGAACACCCCGAGTATTATAATCGCATGGTAGCAGCTTATGCCATTGGCTATTCCATCACAAAAGATGACCTCAAAGCTAACCAGCATCTGAAGTTTGCGACTGGCGAAGGGGACACAGGTGTCATCATAAGCTGGAACACCGAGGGTCCAAAAAACGTGAAGGAAAACGCACCGAACCCTGTAGTGCTGCCAAATGCGATTAGCATTAACCCCATTAACTGGAAGCTCGATGGTACGTATGCACCGGCCAGTGAAAACCTTGGCTCTCTCGTACCTGGTGAGAACTCCAGCGAAGACAAAATTGGGGACTTGGGCGCAGATGCACAGGTGGATCCCGACCGTGGCGTAGTCGTAACCAATACCCCATTTGAACCCATGGAGGCCACTGGTATTTTCGGCCCCCAGAGCTTCCACAATGGCGACTACATATTCTATTACAACAACATCAAGGATAACGTGGCATAGCGCATTGCAGCCTACCAGAAAAATGGGAAGACAAGCGATAAGGCTCCTATCGACTATTCCCAAAGAGCCAGCTGGTGCAAACTGCCTAATATTATTTCCAAGGGAGTTGACACGTTCTACATTTATTCGACATCGTATCTTGAGTCCAGCTTCGAAGAGGGCGCTCCCGATTATGCGACCCTCGACAATTCCGAGATGGTGGAGTTGGCGCAGAGTGAATATGTGGCGCACGCCACCGTATATGAGGACTCTACCAACGTGTTTGCCCCGTACTACCGCCAGGCCGGTATGCGGTATGCCGGTGAAGTCGCTGCTAAGACCGGAACCATCGAGGCAGCACTTTTGGGTATTCCCTATGAAGATATTACCGCCGCTCTTGACTACTACTTTGAAAACTACAACGAGGGACGTCCCTTCATTATCGCTGGACATAGCCAGGGCTCGTCCATGATGCTGCTCGTATTGAAGAAATACTTCAAGGAGCATCCTGATTACTACAAACGTATGGTGGCTGCCTATGCCATTGGTTTTTCAGTTACGAAAGATTATCTTGCAGCTAATCCTCATCTGAAGTTTGCCACCGACGAGAGGGATACAGGCGTCATCATCAGTTGGAACACTGAGGGCAAGCAGAATGTGGAGGAAAACGCCAAAAACGTTGTGGTGATGCCAGGCGCAATCAGTATCAATCCGCTGAACTGGAAGCTCGACGAAACATATGCCCCAGCGAGTGAAAACTTGGGTTCCCTCGTAGGTGATGAGAAAACCGGCATGGGAAAGATTGGCGATATTGGAGCTGACGCCAAGATAAATTTGGCCCGTGGGGTGATTGTGACCAACGCTAAGGCTGACCCGGTGCCTATGACAGATTTCTTTGGGCCGGCCAGCTTCCACGACAATGATTATACCTTCTATTACAACAACATCAAGGACAATGTAGCCAAGCGCATTGCCGCCTACAAGGCAGGCCGGTAATAATGACAAGATGGTATATTTCAATCTTCGGAAAGGGGACTCATCATGGAAAAAAAGAAAAATGAAAAGGGCAGTCTGGACATTAATCGGCGAGACTTTTTGCGACTGGCAGGAATGGGAGCAATGGCATACGCGGCAACAGCACTGCCGGGAGGAACGGCGCTGGCAGCTGCAGAAGAGCCGAAGCCCGCCCATGGCTCCCGCGCCAATAACACGTTGAAGGCTGCAGGCTCTTCCAAGGGCGGCAAGGCGGATCTCTTGATTCTGGGCAACGTCATCACCATGGACGAGTACAAGCCCTATGCAGAGGCGGTTGCCGTAAAGGGAGATACGATTCTATATGTGGGAGAGGCCGATATTGCCAAAAAGCTTTGCGACAGCCACACGATAATCCAGGATTTTGGGAAAAATTCCGTTTATCCTGGTTTTCTGGAGGCTCACTGTCACCCGGGAGCCGGGGGATATAATATGACGGGTAAAGTAATGCTGGATCCTTTTGCCAATGTGGACAGTTGGCTCAATGCCTTAAAGACATACATTGCCGACAATCCGCAAAAAAATGTTATCGGCGGGGAGGGATTTTCCACAAGCGGTGATCTTCCGACTGCCACTATGTTGGATGCGATCTGCTCCGACAAAAACGTTGTTGTAGAAAGCTATGACAAACACTCCATGTGGATGAACACGAAGGCTATGAATGAATATGGGATCAATCGGGAGGCCGTGGCAAAATGGGGAACGGACTGCGTACACGTGGACGCAAACGGCAATCCAACCGGCATTATCTCGGAGGCTCCCACCTTCCATGTTCGCGCTCAAATTAAAATTCCTCTTGACGAAATGAAGAAGGCGCTACTGGCATGGCAGGAGTATGCTCTTTCCAACGGATATACCGGAACATACAACGCCGGCGTTGATCTTTTGTCCAAGGCGGAGCCTTTGGCGTATTATGCGCTGGAAGCGGAGGGCAAACTCAAACATTATAACTATTCCGGTTGGTATGTTGCGGACAATACGGATACGCCGGAGGCGGACATGGATAGGATTGCCGCAGAAGCGGAGGCGCATAACAGCAAGCATTATCATCTCATCGGCGCCAAGGTTTTCTGCGACGGCGTAGTGGAGGCGCATACCGCTTGGCTGCTGGATGATTATGCAGATCAGCCCGGCTACAAGGGAGTGACACGTTTTGCCGACCATGAAAAAATGGTGCGTCTCACCAAGGCTGCGGCAAAGCATGATATGAACGTGCATGTTCATTCCATTGGCGATGCCTCTACCAAAGCATGGATAGATGCCTTTGCGGAGGCAGAGGAAGCAACGGGCAATTTTGATATGCGAAATGCCCTCGCACATCTGCATATTGTCCGTAAGGAGGATGTAAAGCGAATTGCTGACTACAATATTATGGCTGTTGCCGGTATGATGTGGGTAGAAAAAGAGCCGTCCATCTTTGAACAGGAAGTCGCATTTGTCGGAAAAGAAAAGGCCGAACGCGCCTATCCTATCAAATCCATCATTGACTACGGTGGTGTGCTGGCCTCCCATTCAGATTACCCGGTATCACCGCAATTTAGTGCGCCCATAACTTTTTGTTGCGGCGTCATCGGTTATTTGCCCTCCCACGGGAAGGAAAGAATACGTCATGCAGACCAGTGCCTGAGCCGTAAAGATGCTTTAAAAGCCATCACCATCAACGTGGCTCATATGTGGCATGAAGAAAATCGTATGGGATCTCTTGAAACCGGTAAACTCGCCAATATAACCGTATTCAATCATGACTTCATGAAGGATGATTTTGCGGATATCGAGAATGCGAAGTGCCTTGCCACCTTCGTAGACGGGGAACTGGTTTACAAAGCATGATACATTTGGCACCGGGGAAAAGCCAACGATTGGCTTTCTCTCCGGTGCATTTGAAACTGACAAAAGCGAAGAAACGAGATGCAAAAAAATTTGGGATGAGAATAGGCTAGAGTAAAGCGAAAAGAATTTTTAGTTTTGTACGCCTTTTGACAGAACGAACTCGGCAATCTATCGAGTATGAATTACGGCGCATGCTGTGGGGATATTTTAAGAAATTGGTAATTTCTGAACGATTTGCCTTGATTGTGGCTGTTGTGTATAAAAATCCACAGGACTACGGTGGAGCGGATATCAAAGCATCTGGGAGATATACAGAAGAGGAACTGGCAGAAATTTCAAAGTAAGTATAAGGTATAGGGTAGGCGAAATAGGGCCTGTTCTTTTGACCATTGTTGAAAGAACAGGCTTTTTATGTTATGATATTTCAGTTAGGGTGTGTAAAAATGCCCACTTAAAAACTAATGAAAGCGAGGCGATTACTTGCCAGCTATAACTTACGAATTAATAAAGCAGGATCCGGTTACCGGGGCTCGTGCAGGTATTATTCATACACCACATGGCAGCTTTCCTACGCCGATATTTATGCCGGTGGGTACCCAGGCATCGGTAAAGGGAGTTTCTCCTGAGGAGCTTCATGACATGGGGGCTGGGATCATTCTCAGCAATACCTACCATCTGTTTTTGCGTCCAGGCTCTGACCTGGTCCGGGAGGCTGGTGGTCTTCATAAATTCATGAACTGGGATGGTGCGATTCTTACGGATAGTGGTGGATTTCAGGTGTTCAGTCTTGGTGATTTGCGTAAGATTACCGAGGAGGGGGTAACCTTCCGGTCCCACATTGATGGCTCCAAGAAGTTCCTGTCTCCTGAGGTTTCCATGAAGGTTCAGATGGATTTGGGCTCTGATATCGTTATGGCCTTTGATGAATGTATACCTTATCCGGCTGATTATGAATATGCAAAGGCATCCACGGCCCGTACGACCCGTTGGGCACAGCGGTGCAAAGAGGTCATGACCAGTGAGCACCAGGGATTATTTGGTATCGTTCAGGGTGGTATGTACAAGGACCTTCGTACCCGTAGCGTCAATGAGCTGGTGGAGATGGATTTCCCAGGCTATGCTGTAGGTGGTCTTAGTGTTGGTGAGCCAAAGGAGCTCATGTATGAGATGCTGGACCATACGGTGGAACAGCTACCAAAGGATAAGCCAAGGTACCTTATGGGTGTTGGTACTCCTGATTGCTTGGTGGAGGGAGTTATGCACGGTATTGATATGTTTGACTGTGTATTCCCGACCCGTGTGGCAAGAAATGGTACTGCTATGACCTGGAATGGCAGATTGGTAATGAAAAATGCAGAATTTACCAGTGATTTCAGACCTCTTGAGGAGGGCTGTGACTGCTATGCCTGCCGTAACTTTAGCCGTGCATACATCCGTCATTTGGTTCGGGCCAATGAGATATTCGGCCTTAGACTTCTTTCATTGCATAATCTGCGGTTCTTACAGAGATTCATGCATGAGATGCGCCAGTCAATTATTGAGGAAAGATTTGGTGAATTCCGCCGTGACTTCCTCAACAATTATAACTATGGGGCTAAGTCCCATAGCTGCAACTAATTATTCTGCCAAAAGAGCAGATTAAGGGGGTAATATAATGGGGGAAGATTTCTTCGGACTGGGTGGAGCAGCACCGGTCATTTTGATGGTTATCCTGTTTTATGTACTGCTTTATCGTCCTCAGAAGAAGCAGCAGGAAAAACAGCAGGATATGGTGTCAAAGCTGAAGCGCGGAACCAGAGTGGTGACCCGTGGCGGCATCTATGGCAGGGTGGATATGGTCAAGGAGGCCACCATCATGCTGGAGGTTGCTGAGGGTGTGGTTATTGAAGTAGCCAAGTCCATGATTGCCACAGCCATTGTAAGCAGTGAGGAGGAGCGTAAGGAGCTTATGTCCGGCACTGCTGCCAAAGAGAATGGGGATGCTGTGGAAGATACAGCTGTGCAGGATACCAAGGATAAGGAATAATGGAGAATGACCTTAATCTTTTGAAAAAAGAGCTCAGGAAAACTGCTCTTATTAAAAGACGGGCCATGCGCCCGGAAAAGCGGGTGGCTGAAAGCCATGGGATATTTAAGCAGCTTAGGGATTTTGAGCTGTATAAAAAAGC
The DNA here is from genome assembly GCF_045637405.1 of Anaerovibrio sp. Lineage (GTDB taxonomy): Bacteria > Bacillota > Negativicutes > Selenomonadales > Selenomonadaceae > Anaerovibrio. Next base: position 2,803 of record NZ_JAZTZI010000103.1, on the reverse strand, counting down.
CTCCTGTGTTTTTTGTTATGTTTCAGTGGAAGATGAAGTGCAGACCAGGGAGATATTGAACCAGGTGCTGGCAGATAGGAAGAAGCTCTGTGTTCCATATATTGCGGAGCCAAAGTCACGCATTATGACAGCTGCCGAATTGAACAGCCTAGATGAGCTGAAGCCTGGTTATTGGGATATTCCTTCTGTAAGCGGGGATAATTATCACGAAGTGAATCCTGTGGAAATTGACTTTGTGGTGGTTCCCGGAGCGGCCTTTGACAAAGAGGGCCATCGTCTTGGTCTTGGCGGTGGATTTTATGACATATTCCTTAAGAAGGTTCGAAATGCTGCATTGGTGGCTGTGGCCTATGATTGTCAGCTTATGGATGAAATTAAGGTTATGGATCATGATATTCCTGTAGATTATCTTCTTACACATAATGGAATTATAAAATGTTCCAAATAAATAATTCGAAAGAAGGATAAAGTAGTTGAGAAAGGATAGTTTATTAAAGCTTCTGGCTGCTATTGTTATCATCGTTGGTGTGTTCTTCACCTTCGTTGGTCCTTTGGCGAAGTCCATCAGACAGGGACTTGACCTGCAGGGTGGTACCCACGTAGTTCTGGAAGCTGAAGACACCCCGGAAGCACCTGTAAATGGTGACGCCATGGATCGTGTAGTACGAATCATGGAAAAACGAGTTAATGAGTTGGGCTTGGCAGAGCCTATAGTACAGCGCCAGGGTGAGCGCCGTATTATCATTGAGCTGCCTGGTATCAAGGATCCTGATAAGGCAATTCAGGTTATTGGTAAGACCGCAATGCTGGAATTCAAGAATGACAAGGGTGAGACAGTTCTTACTGGTACTGATCTGAAGGATGCCCGTGAGCAGACTGACCAGCAGGGGCAGAACTTGGTTGAGCTGGAATTCAGCCCTGAGGGTGGCGAGAAATTCGCTGATTTGACCACTAAAAATGTGGGCCGCAACATTGCTATTCTTTTGGATGGCGAGGTACTTACAAATCCACGTGTAAACGAGCCTATTATGGGTGGCAAGGCTGTTATTACTGGTAACAAGACCCTGGAGGAGGCCCACAATCTGGCAATTCTCCTGAGAAGTGGTTCTCTGCCGGTAAAGGTTAATATCATTGAAACCCGTACTGTAGGTCCTTCCCTTGGTCAGGACTCCAAGGATAAATCCGTTTATGCCTTTGCTATTGGCCTCGGTGCCGTAGTTCTCTTTATGATTTTGTTCTATCGTTTGCCAGGTCTTATTGCGGATATAGCTCTGATGGCCTATGTAATTATTTTGCTCTTTAGCTTGAAGATGCTGGATGCAACCCTTACACTTCCAGGTGTAGCTGGTATTATCCTGTCAATTGGTATGGCGGTAGATGCCAACGTGCTTATATTTGAGCATTTCAAGGAAGAATTCCGTGTGGGTAAAACCATGCGACTTGCTATGGATGCAGGCTTTGAGCGTGCCTTTACCACAATTTTCGACTCCAATATTACTACTATCATCGCCTCTGCAGTGCTGTTCTGCTTTGGTACAGGCAGTATCAAGGGCTTTGCAATTACCCTTGGCCTTGGTGTTGTGCTGTCCATGTTTACAGCTATTACCCTTACCCAGTTTATGTGTAAGAATCTGATCGCAGCACAGCTCTTTAAGAATCCTGCCATTTATGGTTATGGATTGACCAATGTGGCAAAGGAGAAGGAGGAGGTGACCAAGCTTGGCTAAGAAGACTGTTGAACAGCAGGTGAAGATTCCATTTGATATCATGCGCCGTTCCAAGATTTGGTTCGCCATTTCCCTGCTCATAATTATTCCTGGTATTTTCAGTATGTTTACCAATGGCTTTAACTTTGGTATTGATTTTACTGGTGGTACCATCATTGATATGCGTTTTGAAAAGGAAGTTACTCTTCCGGAAATTCGTGATTCACTGAGAAAGTACAATCTGGACAATGCTACAATTCAGCTCTCTGGTGATGTTACCAACGTGGAGGCCTCCAAGGATGTTATGATTCGTACCATTGATTTGGAGGAAAATGATCGTAAGGCTGTTATGGCAACCTTAAAGGAGGATGTGGGTGACTACACTGTTCTTCGTGAGGAAAAGGTAGGTGCTACCATCGGTGGCGAACTCATCATGGATGCTGTGATGGCAACCCTGATTTCTTGGGTACTGATCATTATGTATGTTTCTTACCGCTTTGAGTGGCGTTTCGGTGTATCTGCGGTACTTGCCCTGGTGCATGATATTCTCATTGTACTGAGTATCTTCTCATTTACCCAGAAGCAGGTGGACAGCTCTTTTGTGGCTGCAATCCTGACTATCGTAGGTTATTCCATTAATGATACCATCGTAATTTTCGACCGTATCAGGGAGAATTTGAAGCTCCATTTCCGTCGTGGCGGTGACTTATTTGAGCTGGCAAATCGGAGTATTTACCAGACCTTGACCCGTTCCCTGTACACTGTATTTACCTGTTTGTTTACGACCTTTGCACTGTACTGGTTCGGTGGCGACACCACCAAGGATTTCGCCTTTGCACTGCTGTGCGGCTTCTTCAGCGGCTGTTATTCCTCAATCTTCATCGCAAGCCCATTGTGGGTAACCATGCGTAACATTGCGGAAAGCAAGAAATCTGGCAATACCAACAAGCCAGCAGCTTCTGAAATATAATAAATAAAAACTCGCTGTCGGGGAGACAGCTAGTTTTTATTTGGGTTGTTAGATAAAGGGAATATATTTAATAAGTGGTCTGTCGGGGTGGCAGACCACCCACTAACTAAAGATTGCTTTTCCTAAC
>NZ_JAZTZI010000102.1:0-6440 GCF_045637405.1 Anaerovibrio sp. | reverse complement strand
ACACCTACTCATTTTTAACTTATTTTCAACCTGATTTGCACAATTTTTCAAATAGCTTTACTAAAATATTTTATAAATTTTTTTGTATTTTTTTGAGTACAATATGAAAAATATATCAAAAAAAGTGGGGCAGGTTATGGTCGCCTATAGCAGTTGAACACTGAGCGTTAAAAAACTATTTTTTACAGACCTGCATTAGTGATAAAAATTATTTGTTTGAGCAAAGCGAGTTATAACGCCATTGTTCAAATTTTTCTTCTTTAGAAGAAAAATCTTCCAATTAGCGTTTCAACGAGCTGGGAGATATGCTCGCCAGCTGTTGTAGTTTGTTTTCCCCCACCTAAAGAGGTGAGGGACATCTTAAAGCTCGTTATAATTTTTATCGCTATTTAATTATTGTAAAAAATCGTTTTAGCGAAGTGTTCTTGCGATAGGCGGCCATTACCTGCCCGAATATATTTAAAATTTTACTTTAATCCTGCAATAACTTTCCTCATTGCCTCAGCCACATTCTCCTTGTTGAAACCGAATTTCTCAAAGAGCTGTGCAGCAGGTGCAGATGCACCAAAGGATGTCATGCACACAGTGGCACCATCCAGTCCCACATATTTACCCCAGCCAAAATCCTTGCCGGCCTCCACAGCTACACGGGCACGGACATTCTTAGGAAGGATCTTGTCCTTGTACTCCTGGCTCTGCTCCTCAAAAATATCCATACATGGCATGGACACAACGCGAACTTCTACGCCCTCGTCCTTGAGGATTTCCTGAGCTTCAATAGCCAAAGCAACCTCGGAGCCGGTGGCAATAATAATACCATCCGGAGTTTCCTTTGAAGAATCAGATACCACATAGGCACCCTTCAGGGCTTCCTTGCTGCTTCCGGCCAGTGGAGCCAGATTCTGACGGGTAAGAACCAGTGCAGTAGGCGTCTTGGTGCTGGTAACAGCACTGTACCATGCTGCAGCAGTTTCCATATCATCTGCCGGACGGAACACATTAATGTTTGGCAAACTGCGGAGCATTGCCAGCTGCTCTATTGGCTCATGGGTAGGACCATCCTCGCCTACACCGATACTGTCATGGGTCAATACATAAGTAACAGGCAACCCCATAATAGAAGCCAGACGAATCATTGGCTTTAAGTAGTCGGAGAATACGAAGAATGTACCCACAAAAGTACGAAGGCCACCATGGAGAGTAATACCATTGGCAATAGCACTCATAGCCAGCTCACGAACACCGAAATGAATGTTCTTGCCGGAATAATTATCCTTGGCAAAGAAGGACTCACCCTTCATTTCAGTCTTATTAGAAGGTGCCAAATCAGCACTGCCGCCGAACATATTTGGCAGAATACCGTTCAACTTGTTGATAAGGTTACCGGAAAGGGCGCGGCTGGCAGTAGGCTTGTCATTTCTTGCCCAAAAATCTTTATTATTAAGAAGGGCCTCTGCATCCACTGGTGCATGGAACTCCTCCCAGCGCTTGGCATCTTCAGGGAAATTGGCACAATAAGCTGCAAAGAGCTTGTTCCACTCAGCTTCAGCCTTTTCACCTCTGGAAGCCAGCTCCTTATAATCAGCATAAACCTCTTCAGGAACCTTGAAGGCTTCCTGCTCAGGCCACTGCAGATTTTCCTTGGCAGCCTGGAGATTTTCCTCACCAAGTGGCTCGCCGTGGGCACTGGCAGTACCCTGCTTGGCAGGACAGCCATAACCGATTTCAGTGTGAACACGGATAAAGGAAGGTCTGTTAGTATCAGCCTTGGCCTTTTCAATAGCAGCACCAATAGCGGCGCAGTCAGTTCCATCAACCACATCTATGGTCTGGAAGCCGAAGGCCTCCATGCGCTTCATAACGTCCTCAGTGAAGGCAATGTCAGTGCTGCCCTCAATGGAAATACGATTGCTGTCGTAAATAACAATCAGCTTATTCAGTCCCAAGGTACCTGCAAGGGAGAATGCCTCAGAGGAAATGCCTTCCATAAGACAGCCATCGCCGCCTAAAACAAAGGTGTAATGATCCACTACTTCATAGCCAGGCTTGTTGAACTCAGCAGCCAGATGTCTTTCAGCCATTGCCATACCTACAGCTATTGCCATACCTGCGCCCAAAGGACCAGTGGTAGCCTCAACACCTACAGTATGGGCATATTCAGGATGACCAGGAGTAAGGGAATCCAGCTGACGGAAATTCTTTAAATCATCAATGGTAAGACCATAGCCAAAGAGATGAAGCAGGGAATAAAGCATGGCAGAGCCATGACCGCCGGAAAGAATAAATCTGTCACGGTTAGCCCACTTAGGATTCTTGCCATTATGATTCATGTGCTTGCCCCACAATTCGTATGCAATCGGTGCACAGCCCATTGGAAGGCCAGGATGGCCGGACTTGGCTTTTTGAATCATTTCTGCAGCCAGTATACGGATAGCATTTACGCTATTTTTCTCTACATTACTCAAAGAAATTCACTCCTTAGATTATCTTGAATATATTATTTGGAAGCAATTACGTCAATTTCAACCAAAACATCCTTTGGCAGCTTGCTCACCTCAACACATACGCGGGCTGGGCAATTTTCAGTAAAATACTTTCCATAGATTTCATTTACCTTGCCGAAGTCTCCCATATTGGTAATATAAACAGTAGTCTTTACCACATCAGAAAGGGTGTAGCCTGCTGCGGTAACAATAGCCTTCAGGTTTTCAAGAACCTGAGTAGTCTGCTCCACAATGCCGCCTTCCACAACAGCACCAGTGGCAGGAACCAACGGAATCTGTCCGGAAACAAACAACATACCCCCAGTAGTCTTCACGGCCTGAGAATATGGGCCAATAGCACCTGGGGCATTTGTAGTAGCAATAATCTCGTTCATAGTTAATCCTCCTCGCAAGATAAATATTAAATAACTTATTTTTTATTGGCTAAATCGGGACGAAGCTTGGCGGCCTTGCCTAAAAAAACATGCTTGATTTCACGCTGCTTCAGGTCAGTATCCACCAACAGGAGAACTCTGATACATTTTTCCATGGCTCCCTCCACATCCATCTGGCGGGCATCAAAAAGCGGAACGGCATCAAAGCCTGGCAGCTTTCTGGCACCGGAGGCAGGAAAAGCTGCGGTTATGTCCTCAGTGGCACTGAAAATAGCCGCCCCAATATCCTCCGTTTTCACATTATTTTGCTTCAGCATTTCACTGACAACTTCCTGGGTTGCAGTCCAAATTGCCTGGGCGGTATTTTCCTCTACAGTAGTAGCTCCACGTAATCCCCGCAAATCCATTCCTCCTCTAATATCTTATCTATTAACTGGACAATACCTCAATGCCGGTTTCGGTAACCAATATGGTCTTTTCCCACTGTGCAGACAAGGAACCATCCTTGGTACGCACAGTCCAACCATCCTTCTTGTCAACGGTAACCTTATACTTGCCAGCATTAATCATCGGCTCCACAGTAAACACCATACCCGGAACCAAAAGCATTCCTGTCCCCGGCTGTCCTACATGTGGCACAAACGGTTCCACATGGAAATCCTTGCCTACACCGTGACCACCCAATTCCGTAACGACAGAATAGCCATTGGCTTTGGCATGGGCATTTACAGCGGCACCAATATCTCCCAGCCAGCCCCAAGGCTTAACAGCCTCTATACCCAGCTCCATACATTCCTTGGCTACCCGCACCAGCTTTTCTGCTTCGGGGCTAGTCTTGCCACCTACAATAAACATACGGGAGGCATCAGCATAATAGCCGTCCAAAATGGTGGTAATATCAATATTCACAATATCCCCTTCCTTAAGAATGGTTTTCTTGGAAGGTATACCGTGACAAACTACTTCATTAATTGAAATGCAAATACTCTTTGGGAATCCCTCATAATTCAGACATGCAGGAATGCCGCCATTCTTCTCGATAAACTCCTTTACAGCCGTATCTATTGCCTCTGTATTCTGACCTGGCTCCACCATTGTTCCTGCCAGATCAAGTGCAGCATCATTTACCACACCACTTTTTCTGATTCCCTCAATATCTGCCGGGGTAAGTATTATATTATGAGGTGGCTTACATTGAGATTTAAATACATCATATTTATAGGAATCAATGCGATCATCAAAATCAAGATGGCACTTCTTGTATTTAAGTCCACTGCCACACCAACACAAATCATTTCTGTTCATTCTATTGGATGCTTCCTTTCAACAACTATAGTCCAATCTTTATTTAAACATAGTAATTGTGAAGTGGCAAGTTTTTTCTCTTGGCTCTGTACACTTATTAATATTTTTATTCTGTGGCAGTAATTGACATCGTATATATGGGGTATTACAATTAAAAACAATGGCTCTGTCCGATGGGCCACAGGCTAAACGGAAAGGATTGTCCTTAATTTTGAAAAATAAACTTCCTACTATTATATATATTGTTTTTTGTCTTATCCTGATGATAGGTCTATGGAATATCCGTGAAAGCAAGGATGGTATACCGGTGCTGAACTACCATCAGATTAATCCAACTGAAAAGAATCCATTAACAGTACCAACCAGTGATTTTGCAGCTCAGATGAAATATCTGGAGGAAAAGGGCTACCACACGATTTCACCTGATGAGCTCCATGACTTTCTGGTGGATGGTAAGGAGCTGCCTGAAAATCCTGTACTTATTACCTTTGATGATGGCTATGCTGACAACTATGAATATGCTTATCCTATTTTAAAAGAGCATAATATGAAGGCAACCATCTTTCTGGTTTCTGACTTTATGGGGCGCTTTGACAATTATCTCACCTGGGATAAGGTTTATGAAATGAGCGAAAATCAGATTTATATTGGCAGTCACACCTTAAGTCACTTTGAGCTTACTCCCCTTGAGCAGACAGAGCTGGTAAATCAGCTGGTGGGTGGTAAACTGGCCGTAGAGTGGAAAACCTTTAAATTCTGTGAATATATTGCCTACCCAGGTGGCTTTTATGATCAGATGGTGCTGTCTGAAGTGAAAAAGGCTGGCTATAAGGGCGGCTTTACCGTATATAACGATTTTGTCCGTCAAGGTGATGACCCATATACTGTTAACCGCATTGCCATTTTTGGTTCCCAGCATTTTGTAATGCCGAGATTTTGGATTCGCCTTCACATGGCTCCGGTAGTTGGACGCATGGAACGCTTCCGTTCCAAGCTCATTGATGCCGGTTATCCGACTTTGGCAGAGCTCATTTTTATACCATAAGGAGATTTCTATTTATGATAGCTAACATCATATCATACGCCTGCCTCATTGGCCTCATTGTTTTCTTCCTGCTGGCCATGCGCCGTATTTTAAAAAGGGACAATGTCATAAACGAGCTTATTCTTGGATTTTACGATTACCAGACCATTTCCAAAGAAGAGCTTATTTCAAGAATGTATCAATATGCCTGCAACGATTTCCGTTTGAAGGGTCTCATTAATAAATTCAATGCCACAGAAGAGGATTACACCGTTATCTTTGACAAGCTCATATACTGGGCAAACTTCAAAAAGCGCAAGCGCTATATTCCTGTTAATTCCTTCTTTTTCTACGGTTCACTCAAATATCTCCTTCAGCATAAGGATGATGATGCAAAACCAATTACTTTGAAGATGATGAACTACTTCCACTTTTAATCTTTGTGATAGGTTTTTTAACTGTAACCTAAAAGGGACTGCCCGTGGCAGTCCCTTTTACTATGTCTTTATTTGTATGCTGTTATGTATGCGGGCTTACTTATCTTCCATTTTGTGATGATATTTCTTAATATCCCCCTTAAGAATATCAATGTCGATGTCAAAGCCTGCAGCATGGCCTGGCTCCCCTTTAATCGCCCTGTCATAATTGTAGGAGCTGTTTACCACGACCTCATCGGTGAGCTTTTCACTGTTACGGATGACAATGTTTCTGAAAACTGTCAGGTATTCACCCTCCATTTTCTCCACATACAGTTCATCCTTCAGCTTCTGAATTTCAGCCTCATACTCAGTAGCCGGCTTGAAGCTTTCCAGGGCATGCTGGTAATCATTATATGCTTCATCCCGCTTTACAACGGTACCCTCATCCAGATGCTCCTTCTCAATCAAATCACCAATAACAGGATATTTTACCTTTACATAATCCAGAATTTCCTTATTTCTGTTCAGCTCCCGTATTTCTTCTTCCAGAGCCTCAATCTCCTGATCCCGTTTCTGCATTTCACCGTTCAGGGTCTTGATTCCCTCTTCCTTTTCCTGCAGCAGTTCACGATCAGATACCTTTACGTAAACTACCCCCATTACGCAAAGCAGTGCAAAAATACCGGCAACCACCATTGGCATAACATTTTCCATTTCCTAATCCCCTTCTCTTTTATTTAATGAAAAATAAAAACCTCAGATTCCTCTGAGGCTTAGTTTACAATATGGTGGAGACGAGGAGAATCGAACTCCT
>NZ_JAZTZI010000101.1:0-1252 GCF_045637405.1 Anaerovibrio sp. | reverse complement strand
AATGGCGGGTCCATGGCCCAAATCGTAATCCTCACCATGGTCAGAGAAATACAGCATGGCCTGAAGGTTTAAATTGGCCTTGGCATAGTCAAATACCTGTCGCAGAAGTCTATCCGTAAAATAGATACTGTTGGCATAGTCACCTTCGTTGGAACGCTCTTCAAATACCCGTTCATTATCCGGAAAACGACACACATAACGAGCATGACTTCCTAACAAATGAAAAATAATGAGATTGTTCTCGTTAGGGTCAATGGTGGAAAGCAAGGGCAATAAACCATCATCATATTCATTGATGGATATTTGTACCGAATCGGCCCGCCGGGCCACCATATGTATCGGAACTTCATTAAATTGCTCCCCGATCTGGTTGGAAAACCAATAGGTTTTATATCCCCGTTTTTTGGCAACATCCAACAGGGACATGGAATTAATAAAGCTTACATCATTGTATTGACTGGCTTCCGTGAAGCCCGTTCCCAAGGCTATCTTGGTCAGATTATAGCAAGCATAAGCCTTATCCATGATGATCATGTTGTCATCCGCTGCCATACTGGACAGCCATGGCGTGTTATTATATTTGTATTCAGGATTATATGCCTTCATATAATCCCTGGACTCTGATTCCCCTACAACAATAATATACGTACCCTTGGTTAAATTGTATTTAGGGTGTACCTGAATCCCAGCAAATCGTTCCTCATAGTTATCGTTGAAGCGTTGTTCTTCGGCCTGTAAGATCCGTTGTTCCTTCCATTGGTCCACCACGCCCACCATGGGAAACAGTTTTATTACCATAACACTCCAAATTATTAAGCTTATAATTACCAAAGATTTTTTTCTCAGGAACTGTACCTGGGATTTTTTTTTGCGGTAAATTTTTAGCTCATATACCCCTGGAAAGCTACCAATGAGCAACAGGACAATTCCCAACAACAAAAGGACCGGAACTTTTATGTAGGTCATTATCCACTCCAGGGACTCCTTGGGATCCGTCTGCTGCAAGGCAACAATCGCCCCAATGGAAATAAATTCTCCGTAGATGGCATGATGAATAACCTGTACTATGGGCAGCAGCCACATTGACACGTACACCAAGCCATGAAGCAGGTAACCTAAGGGATTTTTCACCCAATCAAATGCTATCACACGCAGGAGAATAAGCCCCAGCAACATGCCATGACCAAAGAGAGTTTCTCCCTTAAACCGAATCCAATCCTGGGCTATGTTATATTCCATATACATTGCCACT
>NZ_JAZTZI010000100.1:0-50990 GCF_045637405.1 Anaerovibrio sp. | reverse complement strand
CCAAGTGCAAATATCGTCTTATACCAGTATTTTCAAGGGATTACGTGTATTTGTATTATTCTGGTTAATAGCTTGAAATTAGTAAATTATCGAAATATTAATACTATTGGAAAAACGTTCAGGACTATTGTTGCAATTTTGCGAAAATTGTTGACTTTATCGCCTATTGATTATAAGATTTAAAAACAATTTAATGAAAACATTAGGAAAAGTTATATTTTATAACTTTTTTATGCTTTTTGGGTGATTAAAGATGGTCTTTGAAAAATATGATGAACTTTGGCAAGGAATTTTTTGCTTAATTCAGCTTCAGGGGATTCCGGCTGAAAGAGATAAATTATTGGCTGCCAGTACGAAAAAGCCGCAGGACTGGAAGGAGCTGGCCAAACTTGGCAAGGAGCTTGGTTTACGATTCAGAAAACGGGATTATGCTACTGAAGAGCTGACTTCCCTGGAAGCTCCTGTACTGGCCATAATGAAGGATGGAAGCTGGCGTGTGCTTGGCAAAGGAAATAATCAACGGATTATGGTCATGAATCCGTTATCTGGTGAAGCGGGAGCCGTTACCCTCGATAGATTTATTTCCCAGTGGAGTGGGTATTGTCTGAGTGTGTCGGAGCCTTTTTCTTTGTCTAAAGGTCAGAGAAGGTTTGGTTTGTCATGGTTTTTGCCGGTATTGCTTAAATATAAGTCTTATCTGTTTGAGGTGGTATTGGCATCCTTTTGTTTGCAGCTTTTGGGGATTGTAACGCCAATTTTTACACAGGTTATTATTGATAAGGTTATAGCCCAACAGGGAATAGCCACTTTAACTGTATTGGGTATTTCCTTGATTTTTTCGGCATTATTTGTTTGTGCCATGTCTATTGCCAGAAAGCTGCTGGAAACCTCGGTTACCAGTAAAGCAGACATTATTTTGGGCAGTCAGCTGGTCCATCATTTATTGCGGCTTCCTTTGAGGTATTTTGAGGTCAGAAGAGTTGGAGATACTCTTACACGGGTTTCCGCCTTAAGCAGCATAAGAGAGTTCCTTACGGGATCAACTATAACGGCTGTCTTGGATGGTATTTTCTCAATTGTTTTTTTTGCCATTATGGCTTATTACAGCTGGAGCCTTATGATTTTAGCTTTGCTTCCTGCTCCCTTGTATTTGCTCATAAATATTATAGTTACGCCGGTTTATAAAAAGAGAATTTCAGAATATTGGCAGACAGGTGCGCTTAATAACGCATTTCTTGTAGAAACTGTTACAGGAGCCCAGACTGTAAAGGCTCTTGCCATAGAGCCGCAATTTATAAAACGATGGGAAAAATTGCTGGCTGAAAATATCAGCTCTGGGTTTAACAGCTTTAAGTTAGGACTGTTAATTAATACTTCCACGTCAGGAGTTCAAAATTTTTCCACCTTGCTCATTTTGCTGGTAGGCGGTCATCAGGTTATGGATGGTACCTTGACAATTGGTCAGCTGATTGCCTTTCAGATGCTGGCCAGACAGGGTAGCGAGCCTTTGTTCAGACTTTCAGCTTTATGGCAGAAGGCACAACAGACAATGCTTTCGGTTCGAAGGTTGGGGGATATTATGAACAGTCGTCCGGAGCTGCTTCAGGGGGAATGCCCCAAAGCCATGTCCGGGGCTCTGGAATTTCAGTCAGTGTCCTTCTCCTATGATGTGGAGAAAGAACCGGCAGTAAAAGATGTCAGCTTTCAGGTGGAGGCAGGACAGCGTATTGGTATCGTGGGTCCTTCCGGGTCTGGTAAAAGTACTGTTACCAAGCTGGTAGAACAGTTATATTTGCCTGGTGAGGGGCAGATATTGATTGACGGGCAGCCGGGGCAGAGAATTGATCGTCGTTGGCTGCGCAGTAATATCGGGGTGGTGCAGCAGGAAAACACACTGTTTAAGGGTTCCATAAGAGAGAATATTTCTTTTGCAAGGCCGGGGGCCACAATTGAAGAAGTAATCAGGGCAGCAACAGTGGCGGGGGCTCATGATTTTATTGTGGAATTGCCTAATGGCTATGATACCCAGGTGGGAGAACAGGGAGCCAACCTATCAGGAGGACAAAAGCAAAGGGTTGCCATTGCAAGAGCCCTGCTGAATAACCCAAGGATAATAATTTTCGATGAGGCAACCAGTGCTCTCGATTATAAAACAGAGCGTATTGTTATGAATAATCTTGATAGTATAGCCAAGGGGCGTACCATGTTGATTATCGCCCACAGATTATCTACTGTGGTCAATTGCGACAAGATATTGGTTATGGAGAGAGGCCGATTGGTGGAAGAGGGAAGCCACCACCAGCTAATGGAGAAAAAGGGGCTGTATTACAGCTTATATAGACAGCAGGAGGTAGGATGATGTTTAGAAAGCTGCGTTTGTATATTGACAGATTGACGGCTGACAGAAAAAATGGGGATTCACAGGAGCTGACCTCCCAGGAGAGGGAGTTTTTACCGGGTGTTTTGGAAACAATGGCCAGTCCGCCGGCTCCAGCAGCCCGCAAACTGTTGTGGGTACTTTTTGCATTGCTGTTATCAGCGGTACTTTGGGTTTGCTTTGGCCATGTGGATGAGGTGGCCGTAGCCGAGGGCAAGGTAATACCTAACGGGGAAAGCAAGGTTATACAGGCTGAGGATAAGGGCGTAATTAAAAAAATCTACGTTACAGAAGGGCAACTGGTTCATCAAGGAGATCTTCTGGTGGAGCTGGATACCACGATGACCCAGGCAGATCTGGATAATCTAAAAAAGAAAATTGCCTACTACGAGACTGATATAGAAAGGCTTTTGGCAGAACAAAGCGGAGAGGCTTTTATTATTGGGGAAAACAGTTCATTGGATAAGCAGGACAGACTTTTTCAGCAGAATTTATATGCAAGCCGTATGGCCCATTACCGTTCTCAGCTGGCAGTGGCAGCATATAATCTCCAGCAGCAGAAGGCAGCCCTTTCCTCGGAACAAACAGGCTATGAGAAGCTGTCACGGCTGTATGATATCGCTCAGGAAAAAAATACCAAGGTAGCAAAGCTGGCAGAGCAAAATGCCATTTCTACCTTTACTGCCCTGGAATACCAGTCAAAGGCTGTGGAGCTGGAGCAGGATGTTTATGGACAGAGCCATAAAATCGATCAGGCTCAATGGGCTGTGATTCAGGCAGAGCAGCAGCTGGAGGAGGTTCGGGCTGAGCATGACAAGGAAATTACCGGCATGCTGGTGGAGAGCCGCAGACAGCTGGCTTCGTATCAGGAGGAACTGAAAAAAGCAGATGAAAAAAATCGTCTATCACAGCTGCGGGCACCTATTGATGGCAAGGTAGCCCATTTAAGCGTTCATACTGAGGGCGGTGTGGTAACGCCGGCACAGGCTATTCTGGAAGTGGTCCCTGAAGATGCCCGTATGGAAGTGGAGGCCTGGGTTCAAAACCGCGATATTGGTTTTGTACAGGAAGGCCAGGAGGCAGAGGTAAAAGTTGAGGCCTTCAGCTTCCAAAAATTTGGAACCCTAAGCGGCCATGTAATGCAGATCAGTCCTGATGCCATGGAGGACAAAGACAAGGGGCGCCGTTACAGGGTAACTATAGAGCTGGACAAGCCGGAATTTCAGCTCGTTGATAGAGTGGCAGATATTTCATCAGGAATGACCGCCAGTGCTGAAATTAAAATACGGCAAAAACGGATTATTGAGTTTTTCCTGGACCCATTCCGACGTTATAAAAGTGAAGCATTACGTGAGAGATAAGGAGACTTGGGATGGGAGAAATAAAAATGGATTCCCTGCTTAAGTGTCTGGTAGTGGTGTTGAGTATTCACGGCAAGGCTATACAGGAAAATCAGTTAAAACGGGCCTATGCTGCTGAGGGGAAGCCATTGTCCCTGACAGAGCTCATAAGGGCCAGCAGGGAATTGGGGTTTAGGGCACAGCAGATAAAGGCCGAGAAAAATCACCTAAAATCTTTACCAACGCCTTTTATTGCCCGTATAGGGCAGAATGAGCATATTGTTGTAGTCAAAAGTCATGCTGATCAAATAGTATTTTACAATCCTTACCATGGACTTATGGAACAGGCTCCTATGGAAAAGCTGCAGCAGTGGGATGGAACTTCTATACTGTTTGCATATGATGGCATTACTGATGAGGTACAGGGAATAGGCTTTTCCTGGTTTGTCAGCGTCCTTCGTAAATATTGGCCCCAGCTTGCAAAAGTAATGCTGTTGTCTGTATTATTGCAGCTATTTGGCCTGTTAAGCCCTTTTTTTACTCAGATTATTATAGATGATGTACTGGTACATAACAGTGTATCTACTTTGGATATTATGGTTGGCGGCATGGCTATGGTAATGCTGTTTCAGCTGGTTTTGGGAGGCTTTAGAAGCTATATTTTTACCAATATTGCCAACAAGGCGGATGCAGAGTTGAGTGCCAGATTGTTTAAGCATTTGATGTTTTTGCAGACATCATTTTATAACAATTGGACATCAGGGGATGTGGTAACAAGAATACGGGAGCTGGAAAAGGTACGTCAGTTCATAACAGGTACCGGGGTTACCCTGGTACTGGATGCCGTATTTGCCATTATTTATATGGTGGTAATGCTTCATTATAGTGTGGAGCTGACACTAATAGTATTGGTGGCAGTTCCGTGCTACACCCTGCTCAATCTGGCGATTATTCCCATATATAGAAAGCGTTTAAATGAAAATTTTGCCGCCAATGCGGCAACCCAGTCCTACATAATTGAAACAGTTACGGGTATTGAAACCGTGAAGCATCATGCTGTGGAAGGACTTATGGAGCAAAAGTGGGAGAAACTTCTAAATGGATTTGTAAAATCAAATAAGGCTATTGCCAATCTGGTAAATGGAGTGGGCAGTGTAGGTGGTCTGTATCAGCAGCTGTTCATGCTTTCAATACTTTGGTATGGTGCTTATCTTGTAATGGAAAATCAGCTTAGTATCGGTCAGCTTATTGCATTTCAGATGCTGGCGGGAATGGTGGTAACACCCGTTATGAGAATATTCTCTGCATGGCAGAGCTTTCAGCAGGCCAAGGTTTCTTTGGATAAGCTAGGGGATATAATGGACAGCCCCGCTGAGGCCACCTTTAATCCTAATCGTTCTGTACTGCCCTCTTTACGGGGGCGTCTGGAGCTGGACAATGTGTCCTTTCGCTACAGTGATGAAGGAAACCAGGTGTTAAGGCATATATCCCTCAGCATTTCTGAGGGCACCTGTGTGGGTATTGTGGGCCCGTCAGGGTCAGGCAAGAGTACAATAACCAGGCTGATGCAGCTCCTCTATTCACCGGAAGCTGGTCGGGTACTGGTGGATGGAGTGGATATGGCCCAGATGGAGCCTGCATGGCTTAGACGGCAGATTGGGGTGGTCTTGCAGGAGAGTTTTCTGTTTAATGGCACTATTGCCGAAAACATTGCGGCTGCCAAGCCGGATGCAACTGAGCAGGAAATTGTCCAGACGGCCAGAATGGCCGGGGTCATGGATTTTTTGCAGGATATGCCTGATGGCTTTAACACCAATGTGGGAGAAAGAGGCGGTAATTTGTCAGGGGGACAGCGCCAGAGGGTGGCTATAGCCAGGGCACTTATTACAAATCCTAAAATATTGATTTGGGATGAGGCAACCAGTGCATTGGATTATGCCTCAGAGCACAGTATTATGAGTAATTTGGCGAAGTTTGCCAAAGGACGCACGGTCATTATGATAGCTCACAGGCTAAAGACTGTAATGAAGTGCGATAAAATATTTGTTATTTCCCAGGGCATGGTAGCAGAAGAGGGGAGTCATGACGACCTGCTGGAAAAGGGAGGTTTATACCATTCATTATGGATGGAACAGCAATAACGAGGTAAAGATGCCATATACCTCGTTATAACGCGCTGTTGCATTATAAATTTTATTTCTTGTAAGGGGGAAAAGAAAGATGGCATTATTATCGAGGATCGTAAACGGTCTGGAGGAATTTTGGGAAGGAGGTGATTATTACGAAAGTGCCACTGAGCGTTCTCAGGCAGAGTTAAATGCTGCAAAACGGCATACTGCCATGCAGCAGCTGGCAGACACTGCTGTGGCGGTGGGCGAAAGGGTAATCTCTGATCCTAAGGGGACCTTGGATATGGTAATCAACGATGCCAAGGTAGCAGTTTGGGGACACCATGGTCCACATCCGGTTCGGGATACGGCTAATTTCGTTAAGGGCATTTTTGGCATTACCAAGGATGGTATGTTGAAGGTGTTCAACGGGTTTGCCGGTAACAGTGCTCCAATGCATTTTGAAAGACAGGATAATGCTGTCAGCCAGGCAGAGGGGGCTGTTATTACCTCAAAATTTAACACTGGTGCTTCTATTGGCGAGATGTCCTGGATGATTTATCAGGGACGTTTCAAGTACAATCAGGAGCTTATGGACAAGTGGACCCAATATAACGATATTGAAACCACCCATGGCTTTAATTGCCGCACCTATGTTAATGAGGCTGATAAGCAGGTTGTAGTAACTCTCGAGGGCACCCAGCCTAACAGTGATCTCAGTACCCTGTGGATTTGCAAGGATGGTCTTACAGATGCTGAAATTGGCCTTGGGATTATACCACCACAAATGCGTGAGGGATATGAGGAATTTAAGACAATTGTAGCGGATATCTCCAATACATTTGTTGATAATGGCTACAATATTTCCTTTGCAGGCCACTCTCTGGGCGGCGGTTTGGCCCAGATGCTTCCAGGCATGTATTACATTGATACCGGTGTTGCCCTTCCTACTTTGGCAGAGGCTGGCCCTGGTATGCTGAAGCACTTGAAGCTTTACGCTCAGGAGCAGCTTTTGGCCGGTAAATCCATTCATTTGCCTAGTGGAAATGTGGTTAGTCTTCATAGCGGCAGCATGGTGGATCGTGCCAAGGAGGCCAAAGCTATCGTTGACACCTTCAAAGCCCGTGATTTCAGCTTTGTTACCAATATGATTACGGTGCAGGATCCTGTAGGTGCTGTAAACTATGATGCTGACCCTGAAAAGGACGGTCATATCGGTGTATCTATTATTGTTCCGTATCTTATGACTACCCGTGAGGATATGCAGGATCTGGAATATGATGTAGTGGATGGTGTAAACAGAAAGCATTTTGTTACACCTGAGCTTACAGATGAGTTGGGCTTTGGCAACATTGAGGCAACCCGCTTTGATCGCCATGAGCCTGATCAGTCCGCTGTATTGTGGTCTGGTACTGCTGTAGGCTTCAAGGATCCTAGCATTATCGGTCTGGGCAGTGCAGTCTACAGAGCCTATGGTGAGCCACGCAAGGTATGGGAAGGATCTTCATTGTCCCTGCCGGAGGTAACCATGTTCGGTACTTCTGAAAATGATTATATCGAGGCTGGTGACCAGGCTACTCAGGTATACGCTGGTGATGGCAACGATGTTATTAAGGGCGGCAATGTAGGCAGCATTTTGGCCGGCGGTCATGGCGATGATTATATTGTAGGCGGCAGTGGAGACGATTATCTTGCAGGCGAAAATGGGGATGATAGCCTCCATGGTGGTGCTGGTAACGATATCCTCTTCGGTGGAGATGGCAATGATTACCTTGACGGTGGCGAGGGCAGCGATTTGCTCTTTGGCGGTCATGGTGACGATACGTTAGTATGGTCCAAGGGTAATGATTTCCTCTGTGGCAACGAGGGTAACGATACCATGGTAATCCGCGATGGTGCTCAGGGTAATGCTCAGCTTAAGTGGGAGCGTAACTACTCAAACTTCGGCAACGATACAGTTATTTTTGAGGGCACTATGGCCAAGGACAGCAATGTACTTATGAACTTTGCAGATGAAATCCGCTTCCAGCATATGCGTTGGTCTGAAAACGGTGATGACCTTGTTATGACGGATAATCTTGGTGACAAAGCAGCCAGCGTAACCTTCAAGGATGCCTTTGATTCCTTTGCCAAGAACAGCGGTAACATTGACATGCAATTTACCAATGGCAGACTTTATGTAGATGATGTACTGTTTAATGTTCAAGCTGGCAGTGGTGATGTTAATGCCAATGCTGACGATAAGTACAAAGGCACCATTATGCTGGGCTCCAAGGGTGATGATACCCTGCATTCCGGCAAGGGCGACGATCTGATGGTAGGTGGCAAGGGCAAGGACACTTATGTATTTGGTAACACCTTTGGTCATGATACCATCGTTGGCGGAGCTTCCAATGACGTTATTCAGTTCACCAATGCCTTTAACGAAAAGGAATATACCATTTCTCAGGACTTCGACGATTTGGTTATTTCCTATCAGCAGACCGGTTCTGCTGCAACTAATACGGTTACCCTTTCTGATTGGTTTACTTCAGCTGACCATATTGATACAGTTCAGTTCGGGGATGGCAGCTACAGCCTTTCTGATAAGGGATTCTCCAAGCAGAGTGCATCCTGCTAAAAATTAACCTTCATTTCATTCAAAAAATTATACCTTCATAAAACTTACCTCTCCTGAAAAAACTCCTCCTGTGATAACAGTATTCTACCTGTTGGCCATGGGAGGAGTTTGTTGTTTTGATGAAGCAGGAATGGGTATATAAAGGAATAAGCGCATAAATATCGAATATATCACCTCAAGGAGGGATAAAAATGAATATAAAGCGGATTTTTTTTAGTTTTCTGTTGGGTATCACGATGCTGACTACTGGATTTATGGCTGTAGGCGAGGCAGCTACGGAAATTTTTGTGGATGCATCAATAAAACCTGTACAGCTTTATGTAACTACCAAAACTGCAGTGGATAGTGATGAAGAGGGAGAGGTATTGCATTCGTCCATTGCCACTGTGGACATGGTTGATTCGGGGCAGGCTTTGGGCGTGGAGGCACTAAAAAAGGCCCTGAATAACTATAATACTCAGGAATTAAAAAAGTACGAAGATATTAGGGCTGGGATGATAAAGGAAGCTACCGGAGAAAAGGTAATGCGCAAGGAAGGTGGCTCCACCTTCTTTCCAGTGTATGAAGCAACGAAGAAGGTATATATCAGACGGTCCGATACTATGGCCGTAAGTCTTTTGGAGTTTTGCCACTCCTATGAGGGCGGTGTTCATGGTATGTATGGTGTATGGGGTCGAAATTTTGACGCCCAAAGTGGCAAGGAGCTAAAATTAAAGGATGTCATTAAAGATAAAAGCCTTTTGATTGCAGCTGTGGAAAATCAGTTGCGTCGGGATTATCCAAATGCTTCTTTTATGGAAAGCAACAGTACCTTAATGCAGGAAACTGTTGAAAAAATGATTAAGGATGATGTTATTCCTTGGACTCTGGATCCATGGGGCATTACGGTTTATTTTAACCCTTATGCCATAGGCTCTTATGCGGAGGGGATGTTTACTTCCACAATTTTTATGGATGAATTTCCTGAGTTGTTTAAGTTAAAATATCGCAAACGCCCTGCATCATACTGTATGGAGCTTTATACGTATATGCCAGTTCGTACCCTGTTTCCTGATGGCAGTGGATCTTCCCTGTGTATTAATGATGTAGATGATGGAATTGTGGTTCAGTCAGGCCCATACAGCATTAAAGATGAAAAAAAGAGCATGGATATACGGTCGCAGTTAATCTGCCTGGCAGACGGTCGGCGTTATATTTATGTTGATGGAGTAGATGAAGGACAGGTGTGGGAAAGAACCAGAATATATGATATTACCTCCAGTGCGCCGGTTGCTGTGCCATTGTATCAGTGGCTTACCAGACGGGGAGATATTCCGAATAATTTTATTCAGATAAAGGAATATAAGAATTCTGAATGTATTTTCTACCCAATAGCTGATCCGGATTCCTTTGCCATGACAAATCTGGATATGGATAGCGGTGATGTGGGGTTCCTCTATTATAGAATTGGGGAGGATGGAAGACCAGTATTAAAATAGCCAGGCTTGCAGCTGCCGCTGAAAAAACTGACTTTTAAGCCTAGTCTTAGTAAAAAACGCCTCCTGTGATAACAATATTCCATCTGTTGATTCTGAAAATAATAAGGAGATATATTTCATAAATTAAGAAACCAATATGTATTACTAGGAAGCATAGATATGTATTTGTTATAAGTATTTGTATTGGTAAACTGCCTTTGTTATACTAGGACCATCGATAAAGATAGTGGTGGTTGAGGAGGTAAACTACATGAAAAAAGCGCTTAGACGGCTTATGGCAGCTATGTTATGTGCAGGAGTGATGACTGTAGGAATAAATACTGAGGCAGCAGTGCAGGAGGGAAGTATTATGCATAGTGCTGAAAAGCAAACGGATCGTGTTATAAAGGCAGAAAAACTTAATCTCACCAGTGAATGGGATAAGGTTTTTGCCAAAAGTGATGCGGTAAATCATAAAAAGGTAACCTTTGTAAATCGGTATGGAATTACCTTGGCCGCTGATATGTACATTCCCAAAGAAGCAAATGGGAAAATGGCGGCTTTAGCGGTGAGCGGACCATTTGGAGCAGTAAAGGAGCAGTCATCTGGCCTCTATGCTCAGGAGATGGCGAAAAGAGGTTATTTGACTATTGCCTTTGATCCTTCATTTACCGGTGAAAGCGGTGGAACACCACGTTATGTGGCTTCGCCGGATATAAATACCGAGGATTTCTCAGCTGCAGTGGATTTCCTTTCCACTCAGGAAAATGTAGATCCGGAACGTATTGGTATAATCGGGATTTGTGGTTGGGGCGGTATGGCAATTAATGCTGCTTCTATGGATACCAGGATTAAGGCTACGGTGGCTTCTACCATGTATGATATGACCAGAGTCAGTGCCAATGGCTATTTTGATTATGAAAAGGATGCTGATACCTTAGCCAAGGAGCGCTATGCCAACCGTCAGGCATTGAATAATCAGCGTACAGAAGACTACAGAAATGGTTATTATAAAAATGCCGGTGGTGTTCCTGATGTATTGCCAGAGGATGCACCTTGGTTTGTAAAGGATTATTTTACATATTACAAGACCAAGCGGGGCTATCATCCACGTTCCCTTAACTCCAACGGTGGTTGGAATATGACTTCTGGGCTTTCCCTTATGACCATGCCGATTTTACAGTACAGCGATGAAATTCAAAGTGCTGTGATGGTTCTTCATGGTGAAAAGGCTCATTCCCGTTATTTCGGTGATGATGCCTTCAAAAAGCTGAAGGGAGATAACAAGGAGCTGGTGATTGTTCCAGAAGCATCTCACATTGATTTGTACGATAATATGGATAAAATTCCATTTGATAAAATTGAAGACTTCTTCAAGAAGAATATGAAATGACAGAATAGATACCAAGCCGGGGCTTTTGTATGAGCTCCGGCCTTTGGTGTTATGAATGATAACTGTTAATGTGAAGTGTTTTAGAAAGGATGAAGAGAATGAAAAAGAGTTGCATATTTTTCCGCCACAGGTAATAGCAAGCAACTGGCTGAAAACACAGCTAAAGCCCTGGGAGCTGATTTGTACGAAATCCGTCCAGCTAAGCCTTATAGCAAGGATGATTTAAATTATAATGATGAAACTACCCGTGCTACTGTGGAGCAGAAGAATGACAGCGTACGTCCAGAATTGGCGGATAATGGCTAGGACAATGGAAGAAGGGGCTGAATATTGATAAATCAGTTTGGATCCGTCCATGGTATAAATATTGTCTGGTGGCAATAATCATCATCGTTGGAATTTACAGTTCCATAATAAATCAGGTAGGCAATCGGCTGTTGATGAAGCATATTTTTGCTACAGCAGCCACCTCATTGCCAGGGGGGGCCTATGCCATATTGCTGGCCTGCTTGCTGGGATTGTATGTTTTGGTTGGAATTATTATAAATAATTTGTTTATATTGAATGGAGGAAGAAGTAATGATAGTTAATAATGAAACCACTTCAGGCAATGAAACACTGGGAAATATTATGGCTACCAGCCTATTCCCGGTAGGGGGCAAAAATGTAAATTATGCTCAGTATTTTGATGGTACCAGCTATTTAAATATGCTGTCCATGGATCAAGTCATTATTGGCAATGTTACCTTTGAGCCAGGCTGTCGCAACCATTGGCACATCCATCATGCAGATAAGGGCGGCGGACAAATGCTGCTCGTTACTGCTGGTCGCGGCTATTATCAGGAATGGGGCAAGGCTCCTCAGGAGCTTAAGCCAGGTGATGTGGTGCATATTCCTGCGAATGTAAAGCATTGGCATGGTGCTGCTCCAAACTCGGCCTTCCAGCATTTGGCTATAGAAGTACCAGGGGAAAATACCTCCAGTGAATGGTGCGAAGCTGTAGATGCAGCTGAATATAATAAATTAAAATAAAACGAATTATTGAAGCTACATTGTTGTGTATTATTTTTTAAGGAGAGAAAATGAGTAAACGTGTTGTAATTATTTCCTCCAGCTTGAGGAAAAACAGTAATTCAGAGGCATTGGCCTCCGCCTTTGGTCAAGGAGCAAAGATTGCCGGTCATGATGTGGAACAAATCACACTACGAGATAAAGTTTTAGGATTTTGTGTGGGCTGTTTTACTTGCCAAAAAACTTTTAAATGCGTAATTGATGATGATGCCAATGATATAGTGGGAAAAATGAAGCAGGCGGATGTATTGGTTTTCGCTACGCCAGTGTACTATTATGGCATGTGTGGGCAGCTTAAGACCCTGTTGGATAGAGCCAATCCACTATTTCCTTCAGATTATCGATTCCGTGATGTTTACTTACTGGCTACAGCCGCTGAGGATGAAGAATCAACGGTAGCTGGGACACGCACTGGTATACAGGGCTGGATAGATTGCTTTGAGAAGGCTCAGCTGAAGGATACAATTTTTTGTGGTGGTGTAACCGAAGTGGGAGAAATTGCAGGAAATGCTGTATTAGAAACAGCATTGACGGCCGGAAAAAACATTTAAAATGATGTACTAGCCTTGCTCGAGGAGAGTTTCTTATGATTAAGAGTAAAATATTGGGCGTAGCAGGCCTAACGATGCTGATTTTACTGTCAGGCTGTTCGGCAAATCAGATTACTGGTGAAAATTCTGTGGTTGAAAGCCATGGGCAGTCTGTCCAGAATAATATGCTGGTTAAATCAGAACAGAATAAGGAAATGGCTATGAAAATGATGATTAATAATCTCGAGGTTCCGGTTAGTTGGGAACAAAATCCATCTACGGAAAATCTAAAAAAGCTATTGCCTTTAACCATCAAAATGTCAATGTATGGTGGCTTTGAACAGGTGGGCTCTATAGGTCATAGCTTAATTCGAAATGATACACCGACAACTACCCAATATGGGGATATTGTTTTATACTCTGGTGATAAAATAGTAATTTTTTATGGTTCAAATTCTTGGGCATATACCCGATTAGGACATATTAATTTATCCCAGCAGGAAATGACAGATTTATTGTCACATGGCGATGTGACAATAAAAATTACAGAATAATTGTATTTTTAAGCAAAAGAAAAGCTGTATGAGCATGACGTTCATACAGCTTTTTTGTTAAAAATTCCAAAGCTCATCCTTCACTTTACTCTTAGTCAGCAGACCGTGGATAAGGGTAAAATATTTTGGCAGACTATCCTTGCACCATTGAATATCAATATCAAACAGGTCCTTGGTGATAGCTGTAAGGTCAAAGCCAAAGGCATCCATGGAATAGCGCATTTTGTCGGGCAGTCTGCATGGAATACCATCTTTTCGGGTGCATATACTACAATTGTTACAGCCACCAGAGGATAGGGAGATACTTTCTGGAACCAATCGTTCCATGCTCCGGAGCTTTTCC
Organism: Anaerovibrio sp.; assembly: GCF_045637405.1. Lineage (GTDB taxonomy): Bacteria > Bacillota > Negativicutes > Selenomonadales > Selenomonadaceae > Anaerovibrio. The sequence continues at coordinate 37,197 of NZ_JAZTZI010000100.1, read as the reverse complement.
TCCAGATTAGCTTTTACATCACATAGAATTTTCCAACCCATATCCTTTACCTTGTCAGGGGTATCTGCTTCACGAATAACTTGATCAGTTAGGGTTATTTTGGCACAGACCACATAGACATAAGTATATTTATCTAAATACTCGTTGACATCAAAGGCAAGAGGCGGGCAGGACCAGGTATTGTTGTATCTGGGGCATTCCTTACAGTATGCCAGAAACTTTTCCCGATTCTGGTATTTTCCTTTAAACTCCTCGATAGTAATAAAATTTTTCTGGCAATCCACTGAATACATCATGGTAATTCTCCTGTTACTTACACACATCATTGTCACTATTATAACGCTATCGCTCAAAAATGGCGATTTATTAAATATCTTATTTCATGCAGGATAAATGGCTGTATGTCACGAATTTGTTAGAAAAATTGGATGGAAAAAGTCATATTGAAGTCACATACGGTGATTATGATTCTAATCAAAAGTATTTTCAATGTGGTGGAGGGCGGTATATGTTTTCTATATTAGTGGCTGAGGATGATAAAAATCTCAATCGTATGATATGCACCAAGCTAAAGCAGGCCCAGTATCAGGTCTTTCCAGCCTTTGATGGCCAGGAGGCCTTGGATATTATAGAGAAGGAACACATTGATTTGATTATCAGTGATGTTATGATGCCCCGAATGGATGGCTTGGAGCTAACCTCTGCCCTGCGGGGGGCAAAGATGACCTTGCCTATTCTTATTATTACAGCTAAAGGGCAGATGGAGGATATGGAAAAGGGCTTTCGGGCTGGCACAGATGATTATATGGTAAAACCTATCAAGCTGCGGGAGCTTTTACTGAGGGTGGAGGCATTGTTACGCCGGGCCCAGCTAATGAGTGAAAAACACTTAACAATTCGTGGTACTGTGCTGGATTATAGTTCATTGACGGTACAGACAGGAGAACAGGTGGATATTTTGCCACCTAAGGAGTTTTATCTGTTGTTTAAATTGCTAAATCAGCCGGGGAGGATATTTACTCGTCAGGAGCTTTTGGATGAGATTTGGGGAGTAGACAAGGAAACGGATAGTCGTAATGTGGATGCCCACATCAAAAAATTGCGTCATCGCTTTACTGATCATCCTGATTTTGTTATTGAAACGGTTCGTGGATTGGGTTATAAAGCGGTGTTTAAGGAGTAGTCCCTATGAGTTTATGGCGGAAAAATGCAGAAAATGGAAAAATCATTTTGCCTCTTCGTCTTTATCACAGCTTGTCCACATTGCTGACCCTGGCTGTTTGTTGTGGGGTGTCCAGTATATTGGTTTATATTTTGGACGAAGTGGTAGGATTGGAACTGGATTTACCAGTAGCATTAATTACTTGTAGCCTGTTTACACTAATTTCCAGCGCATTACTATTGGCCTGGGAGGCCGGTTTTTACATTCGTCCGGCGCAGTCTGTGGTAGAGGCTACGGGGCGTATCGCCAAGGGGGATTTTGCTGTGCGTGTGCCCCAGCCAGAAAATCTGGTCAGTACGGAGGAAGGCGTGCAGCTGATTGAGAATTTCAATCGTATGGCCAAGGAGCTGCAAAGCATTGACCACATGCAAAAAGGCTTTACGGGTAGCGTTTCTCATGAATTTAAAACGCCGTTAGCCTCTATTGTAGGGTTTTCCGAAATTCTTTTAGAGAATGGCTTGTCAGAGGAGGAACGACGCGAGTATACATCTCTAGTGCATGAGGAGGCCTTGCGTCTGTCCAGATTGGCAGAAAATCTTCTGCGGCTATCCCGGCTGGATGCTCAGGCCATTGTCATGCATCATGAGGACATTGACGTAGATGAGCAGATAAGGCAGTGTGTAATTCTACTGGCTGAGCGTTGGGAAGACAAGGAGATTTCCTTTGCTATGGATTTGCCTGCCATGCATGTTAAAAGTGATTCGGATATGACTAAGCAGGTATGGTTAAACCTTATCGACAATGCAATTAAGTATTCGATAAAGGGAAGTACAATTCATGTTACGGGCGAGTCTACACCTAATTATGTATGTGTACGCATTCGGGATGAGGGTATTGGCATTCCTGAGGATAAGCAGGCCCATATCTTTGAACGGTTTTATCAATGCGATGAATCACATCAGGAAAAGGGGCATGGACTGGGCCTATCCATTGTTAAGCGTATTCTTGAGCTGTTGGGCGGTCAGATTGCTTGCCAAAGCCAGTCTGGCAAGGGGACAGAAATGATTGTGGCCTTGCCTTTGGACAGTAGCAGGAGCTGTGTGCTTCCAATATCAGCAAAATAAGATTGATTGTTTCCAAAAAAATTGTAAAAAATCGAATTAAGGTCACATAAGGGTCACAAAAGGTCATTACAATCATAAGCATAGTAAATCTGGAAGATAGAAAGGAGATAATGATGCCAACGGAAAAGAAGCGGATACAAAAGGATATCGTCATCATAGGAGCAGGCATGGCCGGTCTTACCGCTGCTCTTTATGCGGGCCGTATGAATCTGTCGGTACTGGTGCTGGAAAATGCGTTGGTGGGTGGTCAGATTGCCAATGCCACCGGAATTGAAAATTATCCCGGAATGCCCAATGTGGCGGGGAAGCATTTAATTGCCACGGTACAGCAGCAGGCGGAGAGATTTGGTGCTGTGATAGATGAGTTTGACCTAATTGAGAGGGTCAGTCTACAGGCAGAGCATAAAATCGTGGAAACTGAGTCATGTATTTACGAAGCCGGCAGCGTGATTATCGCCTCTGGCATGGAGCGGCGTAAATTACCTCTTCCCGAAGAGCGCAAATACGCTGGCAGGGGAGTGCATTATTGCGAGCTTTGTGATGGCCACTTATATCAGGACAAGGTAATTGCCGTTATGGGCGGTGGTAATGCCGCCGTAGATGCAGCCAATTTCCTGACCAAATATGCCAGAAAACTTTATCTGCTCCACCGCTCTCAGCTGCGTGCCGATGAATCAGCACAGGAAAAGCTGCGCAGCAATGCCAAGGTAGAAATTATGCTTGAAACCGATGTGGTGGCGTTAAAGGGCGACAAGCAGTTAGAAACCGTTGAGGTCTTGGATAAAGGGACCGGAGAAATGAAAGAATTGGCCATAGATGGCATTTTTGTCAATATCGGCGTTACCCCAAATACGGATATGTTCCAAGGGGATATAGAACTTGCGGAGGATGGGCGGATTGCTGCCGGCGAGGATTGTCGCACCAATATTCCAGGTGTGTTTGCCGCCGGTGATGTCCGATACAAGGAAGTACGGCAGCTTACCACCGCCGCCGCAGATGGTACGACAGCCGCTATTTTGGCGGAGAAATATTTAGCGCAAATCAGAAAGGAGAAATAATGATGGTTAAGGTATATTCAATCAATAATTGTCCTTGGTGTGACAAGGTAAAAAAATACTTACAGTCACGGCAGGTGGAATATGTGGAATGTAACATCGAAAACGATGAAGTCGCTCTGGCAGAATGCCAGGCACTGACCAATGACGAGGCCGTTCCTGTAATTACCGCAGATGGCAAAGAGTATGTATTGGGCTTTGATAAGGGCAAAATAGACGCCTTGTTGGGGCTTTGATAGAATGGTAGTTTATATATTAGAAAAGGAGAATAATAATGAGTGTTTATGATTTTTCAGCAAAAACAAACAGCGGTGAGGTAAAGTCCCTCAAGGATTATGCAGGCAAGGTGCTGATTATTGTCAATACAGCCAGCAAGTGCGGTTTCACGCCTCAGTATAAGGAATTGCAGGAGCTGTACGATAAGTATCAGGATAAGGGCCTTGAAATCCTCGGCTTCCCATGCAACCAGTTTGGTGAGCAGGAACCTGGCAGCAATAGCGAGGTACAGCAGTTCTGCCGCCGTAACTATGGTGTCAGCTTCCAGCTTTTTGAGAAGGGTGATGTCCGCGGTGAAACAGCTCAGCCTCTCTTTAAGTACTTAACAGCAGAAAAAGGCTTTAAGGGCTTTGACGAAAATCATGAATTATCTGCAGTGCTGCTGGATGCCCTCAAGAAAAATTTCCCAGAGTATTTGGAAGGCGATGGCATTAAGTGGAATTTTACCAAGTTCCTTATTGATCGAGAAGGCAATGTAGTGGATCGTTATGAACCAACTACCACCCCGTCCACCATGGCCGCAGCAATTGAAAAATTGTTGTAAGAAGAACAGCCAGTAATGTTTACCTTAGTATTGCTGGCTGCTTTACTGTACCATGGGAAGGATTTATTACTTTGCAGCTCGAATAGTTAGCGTAAAGATTGATGTGTGTAATGATTATACAGTGGTTCAAAGCTCAACCATTTGAATGAGTAATTTAATAAAAAGCGTAGCAGAGATTGAAGGCAGAGAGGAGATCAGGTTAAAAGCTTGAGATTTTACATTCAGAATTAATGGTGGTGTAGAAAAATATGAATCGTCGTGAGTTTATTAAGGCTGCAGGTATAGGTACAGCCTGTCTGCTAGCTGGGCAGTTTTCAATGTTTGCAGAAGGGAGAGCAAGACGCATGGAAATCAAGGCAGTAAAACTTTATGAGAATGGCTTCATGACACAGCCCTTTGCCATGGGCTTGGAGGATGGCGAGGACAAATTCGACAAGAATGTGAAGTATCGCAGCACCTTACAGAATTTCCTCATTGATACCGGTGATGAGGTGATTCTGGTGGATACTGGAATGCCATTGGAGCAGCCGGATATGGCGGTGGATTTGAATGCACCAATTTATTTAGGCAGGCGAATCGATGATTATGTGACTGCCCTGTCCAAGCTGGGATATAAAAAGGAGCAGGTTACTAAAATCCTCGTTACCCACAAGCATCCTGACCATACCGGTGAGCTTCGCAGCTTTCCGAATGCCCAGATATACATTGCCAGGATTGAAGCCGACGCCATGGAATTAAAGGGCGATAATGTGGTAAGGGTAGATTTCACCGATGGCGCTTATGAAAACTTCGATAAATGCCAAAAGATTGCCGATGGTGTTTATTATGTTTTTGCCCCAGGACATACTACGGGTAACAGCATTATTATAGTAGAGAATGATGGCCTCCACTATATCATTCATGGTGACGTGACCTATACGGATGAAGCCCTTTATTGTAATAAGCTGTCAGTTGCCACCGAGGACAAGGCAGCAGCACGGGATACCCTGAATAGGGTTCGTGCCTTTATTGAAAGCCACCAGACAGTATATTTGTCAACCCATACACCATTAGGGTATGAAAATCTGGATAATAAAAAAGTTGTTGATTTGGCCAATATGCCTACTTCTATCCCTCCAGAAATGAATTATGGGGAGCAGCAGGCTACTGGTAAATATGTGTGTTCAATATGTGGGGCCGTTTATGACCCTGCTGTAGGTGATCCGGACCATGGCATACCAGCTGGTACAGCCTTTGAGGATTTACCTGATGATTGGAAATGTCCTGTCTGCAAGCAGAACAAGGATAAATTTAATAAGGCGTAAGGAGAGTTTATAACGTTATGAATGATGAAGAATTAATTAAGGCGTTTCATGTAATGTGGAATGGTTTTCCCGAGGCAGTTATGGTAATTAAGAAGGATCGGGAAATTATTGCTGTGAACAAAAAAGCAGCAGAATTCGGTTTAAAGCCAGGGATTAAATGCTCATCTATCGGTAAGCCTGAACAGCATAAGGGCTGCTTGTGCAATAAGGCGGCTGACAGCAAGGAGACGGTGGCGATTACCTACGAGGGGGCCTTTGGCAAGGCCTATGGCTATTGGATTCCTATTGAGGAACGTCCAGAGTGGATTATTCACTTCGGTGTAGGCTCCGCATTTGCTTATGAGGAAAGTGGAATTAAACGGTAATCCCTAAAAACAGTGATGTGTGTAGTGGTGTATTATTTAGGAGGATTATAAATGAAAATTGCAATTTTTAATGGAAGTCCACGTAAAGTGAATACTGCAGCTATGGTACAGGCTTTCTGTGAAGGTGCTGAGGCAGCTGGTCATCAGGTAGAAGAATATCATGTTGGCAAGATGAAAATTGGTGGCTGTCTTGGCTGTGAGTATTGCCATACCAAGGGCGAGGGAGCTTGTATTCAAAAGGATGATTTTGAGAAGCTGCTGCCAGCCTACAAGGAAGCTGATATGATTGTGTTTGCTTCTCCTGTGTATTATTTCACCATGACAGCTCAGATGCAGGCAGCAATTCAGCGCGTATATTGCATTGGCAAGCCACAGAAGGCAAAGAAATGTGTCCTGATGCTTTCTTCTGGTTCTCCAGGTACTCACGATGGTTCCATTGCCCAGTTCAAGAGCTATATGGCTTATGCTAATATTGAAGTGGCTGGTATTATTACCGTTGCCGGCGAAGAAAATAAGTCCGAGGCTAAAATGAATGAAATCAGAGATTTTGCCAAGGGCTTGTAAAGTGAGAGTCATTCAGAGGGGGCTTTAGAGTCCTGCTGAATTTAATCTAAATCCCATTGATTGGTCCCGGACTGGTCAATGGTTTTTTTATTCAAGGATTTAGCAAAAAATAGTCGAAGATGTAGAGGAAAGGAAGTATTTACCAAAAAGGAAATCCTTAAAGGGGAGCTTTTATTGGAGGAAACCTTTTTTCGCCTGGTAAGTGCTTCTGCCGATGCGGAAAATTTTGAGGGCAGGCTTACCATCAGAAGGCGGTTTGGGGATATCAGCATCAGCCTTTCAGCCCGTGGGGAGGCCTTTAATCCATTGGTATCTATGGAGGAAGTTTCCGATGATGAGGAGGAAATGTATGTATATTGAGTTCCTTATATCCTTCTTCGTGGGGACTCTTTTATTGACCTTCACCTTCCCAAGTGTCACGGGATCTACGGTAATTGTTATGGCCTCTATTTTTGGAATGGCTGGTGTACCGGCATCCGTGGTAATACTTTTCATTGTTATTGATCCTATTATGGATTGTATTATGACTGCCGGCAACGTGGCTGGTGATATTTCCTCAGCCTTTGTTGTGGCCCGCTTGAATGATAAGGTGGATAAAGAAATATATGCTAAAATGCATAGCAGGTAATTTTTAGTTGGTGTCGAAGAGGATACCTAGGTATTTGTGTATGAAAATAGGAGGGCTTGAATGATGAAAAAAGTAATTGCCATTAATGGTAGTCCACGGCGTAATGGTAACACGGCAGAGCTATTGCACCAGGCCTTAAAAGGAGCGCAGGAAGCTGGTGCGGAAACCGAGCTGATCAATCTTTATAGTCTGAACTTCAAAGGCTGTATCAGCTGCTTCTATTGCAAACGCAAGGACAAGGAGCATGGTACCTGCGCAATGAAGGATGATTTAACGCCGATTATCGAACGCATTAAGGAAGCAGATGCTTTGATTATGGGCGTACCCGTTTATTTTATGAATCTTTCTTCTGGAATGAGTGCATTTATCGAGAGGCTGCTGTTTTCCAATTACATTTACAGCAATGAAATCCCAACCGTTTTTCCAAAGTCGTTACCAAATGCGTTTATTTACACCATGAATATGACCGAGGAACATGTTAAACAGTTTGGTATGCGGGAAAAATTTGCTGTTCATGAAGGTTTTGCCAGCAAAATCCTGCAAGCGGAAACCAAGACGCTATATGCGTATAATACAACACAGTTTAGCGACTATGCCAAATATGAGTCCTCGATATTCGACCCGCAGGCTAAAGCTGCTTATCGTGAGGAGATGTTCCCTAAGCAATGTGCGGCGGCTTATGAATTGGGCAAGACCTTGGTAGCTGATTAAGATGGAGAGCTCCTTACTGTGATACATTTCTTGGATGTACTGATGAACTGGAAAAAAATCACCACAGGACTTGCCACTATGATGTTGGGGACGGCCCTGACCTTTGGCACAATAATTGAAGCTGCGGCAGCACCTTTGCATTATTTTATGCAGCAGCCGGGAAATTATGAAAGCAATACGCCTTATGGCAACAATGAAAAAGCCGGTCATTATGTACAGGCCGGCGATGCAAAGATTTATTATGAAGTTTATGGCGAGGGCAAGCCTGTTTTTGTCTTTCATGGTGGTGGCGTAGGCACTCCTTATGAAATGGGGCAGCTTATCGATAAGCTGCGTCAAAACTGCCAGGTAATAGCCGTGTCTACCCGTGGTCATGGTCGTTCAGAAATTGGTCACTCTCCGCTGACCTATGAGCAAAAGGCTGAGGATATGCTGGCGGTGATGAAAGCCGTTACGGATAAACCTGCAATACTGTTGGGCTTTAGCGATGGTGCCTACACGGCTTATAAAGTGGCATCCATGTACCCTGAGCGGGTGGACAGGGTTGTTGCCATTGGTGTCGGTACCCTGAAAAAAGGCTTTTTCGGTGGGGAAATGAAGGTGGAGGATTTAGCCAAAATTGATGGACAGTTTATTGAGCAGCAGAAAAACATCATGCCGGAACCGGAACGTTATCAGGAATTTTGTACCAGCTATATGAATTTCTGGAGCAACATGGAAGTGGGGGAAGATTTCCTCAAGACCATTCAGTGTCCGGTATTGCTGATTGCGGGAGATGAAGATGACCATGCCCCTATGGTCACGATGGTGGAGGCCGAGCAGTATATCCCGAATGCCAGCCTCTGCATTGTCCCTAAAGCATGGCATTCTGCCTTTATCGATAATTTCCCCGTAACCTGGACGGCTATGGAAGGTTTTTTGCAGGCTGACCGGTCTATGCTGACGGGGAGTAAGAAAGTAGCATATAACATACGATGATTGAAAAGGAAGTTATTGACCATGAATAACAGCGAGGAAAAACAATTACTGGTTGAGTTTGAAACGATGATTAATACAGCGAATGAAGCTTTGGCAAAAAAGCTGATTGCTGCAGATGCCATATTTTATGCACCGACCCAGCCAGAGCCACTGACGGGGCCAAAGGGTTATTTGGCGATTGTGCACATGATGCGGTCAGCATTTTCCGATGTACAATGGCACTTGGTGGACTGTGTGACAGAGCCTGGGAAAATAGCCGTGTGCTGGACTTGTACAGGAACACATGACGGTGATTTTATGGGTCATGCGGCTACTGGAAAAAAGTTTAAGGTTCGTTGCATGAACTTTTACCAAATAAAAAACAGCCAGTTCGTTTCGGATACTGGCTGTCCGGATATTTTTGGGATTCTTATGCAGACAGGGCTAATGCCTGCTTGAGATTCTGTGTTATCCTTCCTTGGCATGGCAACATAGACTTTGCAAGCTCCAAATATCTGAAAGCCGTAATTCAGACCTTAAAATTCGGCTGGTCGAGGTAGAAGTGCTGCAATAGCTTTATGAAGGCACGGAGGGATTCTCGTTGATCATTTTTATGGGTATAAACACCGCAGGGAATGATTACCTCGCTATCAAAATTCAGCCAGGCAAATTCATCATTATGGTCGTTAAGAAAGCCAGGCGCCAGACATACACCGCGATGAGCTGCTACGTTGGTTAGGGTGGTATCATGGTCGGGACTGTTGAAGTAATCCACATGAATTTCCTGAATCATACGCTGCTGCAGAGCACGTAACACAGGCGGCGAGCCACCGCCTACCATAAGGGTACGACCTTTTAAGTCGCTGGGTAAAACCAGCGACTTTTTTGTTAATGGATCATTTTTCTCTGTAATAAGATATATTTTGCTATTAAACAGATGGTGGCAAATAACGTCTGGTACCCGTTTCATGGTGTATTCCATGGCAAAGGTCACGTCATGTTCTCCCTTCAGAAAAGCATTTTGCCCATCCTTCCAGTCAAAGTTAGCAACTATAGAGACTTCAGGATAGCTGCGGCTGAATTGGGAGATGACTTGGGGAAGGAAATAGATGGCGGAGCGTATGGGCAAGGTTATGCTAATACTTTCCTTGTATTTGGCACTAAAATTTTGTCCCTGTTCAATGGCGGCAGTCAGTTGATTGTATATAGAGCGCAGTGTTCCCACGAATTGGGCCCCCGCAGGGGTGAGAGCAGCTCCTTTTCCAGATCGTTCAAAGATATCAAAGCCAATTTCCTTTTCTGCCAGCTTTATTTGATAAGTGAGTGTGGGCTGAGAAATAAAGAGGTTTTCGGCTGCACGGTTGAAATTCAGCACCTGCGCCAGTTCCAATATATATTCCATCTGTTTGGTGTTCATAGGTGAGGCCTCCTTTGTTTCTATTTGCAGTATAGCGGTTGACGTGGTAAAAAACAATGATTTCAATAAAAAAATTAAATCAATAATCTAAATTTACAATTAGATATTCCAATAAGAGGCGGCTATAATAAAATCAACAAAAGTAAATACAGATGTGATGAAAGGGGAATATTAAATGTCATTGGAGATTTTAGAAGCAAAAGAAGCGATTCGTGAGGTTATTGATGGTTTTGCCAATCTGGAGTGCAATGTGCCAGCCCAGATGGAGTATTTTACCGAGGACGTTCATGTTATGGTCTATATGGGTGATAAGCTCACCATGGATATTCATGGGCGGGATACACTGGAAAAACAGTTCAGCGCCTTTACCGGGGGCATTAAGGCCTCACACCATCAAAACGGCCAGCAGGTAATTGAAGTGGAAGGCGATAGGGCCACGGATGTGCATTACTGCCGGGCAGCCCTGGTGATGGAGGAAAACGGACATGATGTGGTGTCGGACAACTACATCCGCTATACGGATAAGCTGGTGAAACAGGATGGCAAGTGGCTCATTAAGGAACGTGAGCAGCATTTTGTGATTACCAAGAAGCAGAATGTGTAATGGGGGGCGTTTGTTATGGTAAAGACATTGGTAATCTATTATTCCCGTAAGGGGCAGAACTATGTAAATGGCAGTATTGTGGATTTGCCAAAGGGCAATACGGAAATATGTGCAGAATATATACAAAAAGCCGTAGGTGCGGACATTTTTGAGATAGAGACGCAAAAAGCCTATTCTACGGATTATACCCAGTGTACAGTTGAAGCAAAGGAAGAATTGAAAAACAACGCCCGTCCGAAACTAATTAAAATGCTGGACTCAGTAGCCGAATATGACAATATTGTAGTGGCTGGCCCTTGCTGGTGGGGGACCTATCCTTGTGCGGTTTTTACCCAGTTGGAGGCGTTGGATTTTAACGGTAAAAAAGTGTTTCCATTGATGACCCATGAGGGCAGTGGCATTGCCGGGGCTCCTGCCGCTTTGAAAAAGTTTTGTCGGGGAGCTGTGGTTGGTGAAGGCTTGGCTATACAGGGGGGAGCCGCTACAGGCTCTGAAGCAAAAGTGACTGCCTGGGCAAAGAAAAATCTGGAATAAAAGAGGATAAATAAAATGAGTAAAGATGTTATGATTGTCACCGGTGCAGGGCAGATTTCCATGGCTATTGCCCGCCGCATGGGTTATGGCAAGAAAATTATTCTCGGGGATAAAAACGAAAACAATGCGCAGGCAGTTTCTAAAATTATGAATCAGTCAGGCTTTGATGTGGAGCCATTTGTGATGGATATGTCTTCACGGACTTCTATTCAGTCTATGGTGCAAAAAGCAACGGAATATGGCGAAGTAAAAGCATTGGTCTGTGGTGCCGGTGTTTCGCCATCACAGGCACCGATTGAAGTGATCTTGCAGGTTGACCTTTATGGAACGGCAGTATTGATGGAAGAAGTGGGCAAGGTTATCGCTAAGGGCGGCACGGGGATAATTATATCCAGTCAGTCCGGGCATCGTATGCCAGCACTCACGCCTGAACAGGACAGGGCACTGGCGATGACCCCGACAGAAGACCTGTTAAAGTTGGATTTTTTGCAGCCGGAAAAGATAAAGGATACCTTGCATGCCTATCAGTTGGCCAAACGCTGTAATGAAAAGCGCACGATGTATGAAGCTGTCCGCTGGGGCGAACGTGGAGCACGAATCAATGATATTGCGCCTGGAATCATTGTTACGCCTTTGGCCATAGATGAATTCAATGGTCCTCGTGGTGATTTTTACAAGAATATGTTTGCCAAATGCCCGGCAGGCCGTCCAGGTACTGCTGATGAAGTAGCTGATGTTGCGGAGCTTTTGATGAGTGAACGGGCGCAGTTTATTACTGGTTCAACATTTTTAGTAGACGGTGGTGCTACAGCATCTTATTACTATGGACCATCGTATACATAAGTATGACTCCTTTTCTTCTTGACCGGTAGTGACTACCGTCTGATATACTTTAGAAAATCAAATTCGAGGAAGATGAAATTCCAAGCGCGAGTGAGGTGTAGCAATAGATTTTTGTTTATGATATTCTTTTGCATAGGAAGAAGTATAGAATTTACGGCTTAGGAGGGATAATGCTATGTCGAATATGTCACGCCGTAATTTTGTGAAAATGGCCAGTGCGGCCATTGCCGGAGTTAGTCTTACTGGGTTATCGGGATTTGTAAGTGGTTGTGGTGCAAAGGCCGCGGATAGTAAATCTTCTGCAACTTCTGCAACAAATGCCAATAAAGCGTCTGTACAGGCGTCAGATAAGGCAAAGGTATATTTTACCAAGCATATAGATGCAGAGCACCTTCAGAAGCTGTACGAGAAGGTTAATAGTGAAATAAGTGGCAAAATAGCAATCAAGCTCCATACTGGTGAGCCCCATGGTCCCAATATTTTGCCACGGGATATGGTACAAGCCTTCCAGAGTCAGATACCAAACAGTACCATTATTGAAGCAAATGTGGCCTATGGGGGGCCACGTTCTACCACGCAGCAGCATCGGGAAACCTTGCAGACCAATGGCTGGACCTTCTGCCCGGTGGATATTATAGATGAAGACGGTGATGTGAATTTCCCTGTCAAGAACGGCTTGCATCTTAAAGAGGTGGCTGTGGGAGGCCATTTGGCAAATTATGATTCACTGGTGGTGCTTACCCATTTCAAAGGCCATGCCATGGGCGGCTTTGGCGGTTCATTGAAAAATATCGCCATTGGCTGTGCTTCAGGTAAAAAGGGAAAGCTACAGGTTCATGGTGTACAGGATTACGGGAAATGGGTAATGGGCGGTCTCTTTATGGAGCTTATGGCGGATAGTGGCAAGGCTATTTGTGACCATTTTGGCAAAAATATCACTTTCTTAAATGTGATGAGACGTATGTCGGTGGATTGTGATTGCGCTGGGACCAGTGCGGCGGAGCCTGTTATCCCAGATATCGCCATATTGGCCTCAACGGATATTTTGGCTATTGACCAGGCCTCTATTGACCTGGTATATAATTTTAAGGATTCCCGTAAAAATGACCTCATCGAACGCATTGAAAGCCGGGAAGGCTTACGACAGTTATCAGCTATGAAGGAGCTGAGGATGGGCAATGACCAGTATGAATTAATTGAGGTAGAGTAAGTATATGGTGAACGCGCATGAATAGACGAAACTTTATTATTGGCGGACTGGCGACGGTAGGAATGCTTTCTCTTGGGGGATTAAGCTTTGTTCATCGGCCGGAATTTGGACGGCTGCCACAGGAGGAGCGATTAGCCCGCATTCAGGCTTCACCTCACTATGTCAATGGTCAGTTCCAAAATCTGGTGCCAGTACAGGTGATGAATGAGGATAGCGGGGAAAATCGGTTTGTGGCCACCGCCAAGTTTCTCTTTGGGGACAAGTCAGCACTGTCACCTCAGGAGCCTATGGTGTCCCATAAAACAGATTTAAAAGCTCTGGACATAAATCGGGATTTGGTGGTGTGGATGGGTCATTCCACATTTTATATGCAATTAGGTGGGCGGCGAATTTTAATAGACCCGGTGTTCAGCCCCTATGCTTCACCAGTATTTTTTATAAATAAAGCCTTTACTGGCAGTAATGTCTATAATGCCGATGATATTCCGGATATTGATGTGTTGGCCATTTCCCATGACCATTGGGACCATCTGGATTATCCCACAGTTATGTCTTTGAAAAGCAAGATAAAGAATATCGTTTGTCCCCTTGGTGTAGGCGAATATTTCGAACAGTGGGGCTTTGATCCACAAATTCTCCATGAAGAAGACTGGGATGCGGAAATTAAACTAGCAGAGGGCTTTTCTGTTCATGTGTTACCATCTCAGCACTTTTCGGGGCGGTTTCTTACGCCAAATCCTACCCTGTGGTGTGGCTTTGCCTTTGTAACGCCGATTCACAAGGTTTATTACAGTGGTGATGGGGGCTATGGGGCTTATTTTAAGGCCATTGGTGACCAGTTCGGTGGATTTGATCTGATGCTTGGCGAAAATGGCCAGTATAATATGGCTTGGCACGCTATTCACATGCTGCCAGAGGAAACCGCTAAAGCGGCGGTGGATGTGGGAGCAAAAGCATTGCTGCCTGCTCATGGCGGAAAGTTTGCTTTGGCCCGCCATCCGTGGCAGGAGCCATATATTGAATTAAGCCGCTACAGCCAAGGGCAGAGCTATAAGCTGCTTACTCCTATGATTGGTGAGGTCCTCTATATAGGTGATGAACCACCACAGCAATTTGGGCAATGGTGGGAAAATATGAAATAACAACTGTTCAAGGTAGATCGCATGATGTGTACCTGGAATGTGCTGAGGTGTTTGAATTATTGCTGGATGAAGGCATAATTGGGGATCTGATTTATTTTGTTTTCCGACACACCTTGCGATGTATTGAAAGGGCTGCTTCGGCAGTCCTTTTTATTGTGCCGTGATTTATTATCATAATATTTTACCGTATAAAATAACATATTATTTTATTTCCGCATAGAAATATTATGTAAAATGTGATAATATATTAATATATTTAGCATGATATAATATTTAATTGAGGAGAATTGGCATGGGTAGTGCGGATAGACGGCGGAAAATGCTATATGATGAGGCCTGTAAGGAGGTTTTATCAGAGAAGGGGATTATAGGCCATATCTTAAAGACTTGTGTACGAGAATATGAAAATATATCTGTTAAGGATATAGTTAATAAGTATATTCAAGGTACTCCGGAAGTAGAAAAGACTCTTGTTCAGCCTGATGGCGCTATTTATCGCATAGAAAGTCAGCATACAGAAGATGCAACCGAAGTAGAAAATGCAGTATTTTTTGATGTGAGATTCACTGCATTGGTACCTGATACAGAAGATCTCATTGAACTTATAATTAACATTGAGGCACAGAACGACTTTTATCCCGGTTATCCTCTTTTGAAACGTGGAATATATTATTGCAGCAGGATGATTTCCAGTCAATATGGAACGGTATTCACCAAATCCCACTATGAGAAAATCAAGAAGGTATATTCAATTTGGGTTTGTACGAATGCCAGTAAAGAATGGGAATATAATATTGCCAGGTATGGTATAATAGAAGAAAATATAATTGGTAACGCGAAAGCAAAAACTTCTCACTATGATTTGTTGTCAGTGGTGATGATTTGCCTTGGGCAAAAACAGTATACCGAGCTGGGAGGACTTTTGCGACTATTAAATCTTGTACTAGTTGATAATGACCTTAATCAGCAGGAAAAGAAAAACAAACTGGCAGAGGAATTTTCCATAAAAATGACACCGAGGCTTGAAAGGGGTGTACAGGAAATGTGTAATTTGAGCGAAGGCGTGGAAAGACGTGGAATAGAAAAGGGAATAGCACTTGGTTTAGCCAAGGGTAGGGAACAGATGGCGAATGAGACTGTTATTGAACTACTTAAGGAAAAAATATCTATAGAGATGATTGCCCGTGCTACTAAGCTCACCGTTGAACAGGTAAAGGAAATTGGCAAGAAAAATGCTCTAATTTAATATTTCGTTTTTTATGACTCCCAGCTATGGCTGGGAGTTTTAGGTTGATATAATATTGGCAGCTCAAAAAAGTCACATTGAGGTCATATTGATGTGTTATTTTTAATATGCAGGCTTGGACCTGAGCATAAAAAACACATACCCAGGGAGGAAAATACATGAATATAATGGAATTTGTCAAAAAGAGAAGAAGCGTTCGCACTTTTGATGGGAAAGGCATTTCGGCCTCAGATTACCAAAAATTATGTGACTATGTGAAGAATATCGAAAACCCATACGGAATCCCAGTTGAATTCCTGCTGGTTGACGCCAAAGAACAGGGATTATTCAGCCCGGTTATCGATGGTGAGCAGTATTATATTATTGGCAAGGTGCCAATGGTTTTGCATAGTGAAGAGGCATTCGGCTATTCCTTTGAAAAAATGGTGCTCTATGCGCAGTCGCTAGGCTTGGGTACAACCTGGATGGCTGGGACTTTGGATCGTCAGATTTTTGAAAAGGCCGCAGCTTTGCATGATGACGAAATCATGTATTGTGTCAGTCCGGTGGGGTATGCTGCCACTGATATGTCGGCAAAAGAACAGAAAATGCGGACGGCCATTCATGCCGATGAGCGAAAAGCGGAGGCGGAACTCTTTTTTGCTAACAGCTTTGAGACGCCGCTTGTTGAAACCGATGAAAAAATCAAAGAGGCCTTAGAAGCAGTACGATTGGGACCATCTGCGGTCAATTATCAGCCGTGGCGCATCGTAAAAGTGGACAATGCGTTCCACTTCTATGAAGCACATACGAAATCCTTGCAGGAAAGAGCGTCTTGGGATGTACAGAAAATTGATATGGGTATTGCCCTCTGCCATTTTATGAGCGTAGCCGGTGGAAACTGCAGTCTGGCAGAGCCTGATATTGTCTGTCCTGAAGGGACAGAGTATATCGCTACTGTTACGGTGTGATGCCAAGATTTAGCTCATAAACAGGAAAAAGCCTTTTTCACAAGGGATTATCTTTGTGAGAAAGGCTTTTTTTGTATGGGATCATGTATAGATGAAATTTTATTATTGGCGGGCTGGCAACGGTGGGAATGTTTTCCCTGGGTGGTTAACTTGTTAAACATCTAAACTGGCAACATCAGCATTTATAAAATAACATAATTTATTATTTTTATATAGAAATATAAGAAATATTGTGTTAATATACTAATATAATTAATAAACAATAGAAGATGATATATAATATAAAACCGGCATTACTATCAGGAATGATGGACGGCAGTTAATCTTTTAGCTTTTGTGGTGATATATATTGCATAGTTTGTTATTTATACGAACCTATTTTTGATAAACGATTACAGTTATGGTAAAATTTGTCTACTAGGAGTTTATTTTAATGAGCAACAAATCCAAGATCCGCGAGGATGCAATGAGCCTTAATCCAATTGACGATGCACTGTTTCAAAAGATGGCAGAGGATATAAGTTTTTGCCAGGAAATATTGCAGGTAATTTTAAGTGATAAAGAGCTGAGGGTATTGGATAATTTACCTCAATTTGTGGCAAAAAATCTTCAGGGGCGGTCTTGTACATTGGATGTAAAATGTTTATTAGGTGATGGGCGCATTGTGAATATCGAGGTCCAAAAAGCTGATGATGATGACCATCAACGACGTGTACGCTATAATGGAGCATTACTTACCACCAATGTTACTGATCCGGGTGATAGGTTTAAGGATGTACCTGACGTAATTGTTGTATTCATATCAAGATTTGATGTTTTCAAATCTGGCAAAGCGTTGTATCATGTAGATAGAATAGTCAGAGAAACTGGTAGCTTGGCAGATAACGGTTTTGCTGAGATTTATGTCAATGCTGAAGTGGATGATGGCTCAGATGTTGCACTACTGATGGATGTTTTTACTGAGGATAATATTTATGATGATAGCCGTTTCCCGGCAACATCAGGTCGTAAACGTAGGTTTAAGACTACGGAGGAAGGAGTGAGCGAGATGTGTGAGGTAATTGAGAGATATAAGGCTGAAGGTATAGCTGAAGGTGTGGCTAAAGGAAAGGCTGAAGTAGCCCTTGAAATGCTCAAAGAAAAAATGTCGGTTGACATGGTTGCCCGTTTCACTATGCTCACAGTTGAACAGGTAAAAGAGATTGGCAAGAAAAACGCACTAATTTAAGATTTTTGTTTTCCATGTCTCCCAGCTGCGGCTGGGAGTTTTAGGTTTGTATAATATATGTTAAATAAGTTATACTAAAGTATATTGTTTATTTATGCTTAAAAAATCGTTTTATTTGTTGGAAGATTTCGTGACGAAGCTCATCATTGAGGATTACGTGGTATGAATACTGTACAAGAAATAGAAAAACATTTGCCTATATTAAGTAACAGTGCATTTTTTAGAGGTATGGATAATGCAGATATTCAGTCTGTATTAGGCTGCATTGGTGCATATACAGTGCAGGCTCCTAAGGGGAAGTATATTTTCCGGGCAGGGGACAGCACTGAAGTCATGGGGCTGGTTTTGTCCGGTTCGGTATTCATTATTCAGGAGGATGTATGGGGGCACAGAAATATTATGGCCAAATGTCATCCAGGGGAGTTTTTCGGGGAAATTTATGCCGCTACTCCTGGCGCAGTGCTTAATATCAGCGTTGTGGCAGAGACGGATTCCCTCATAATGATGATGAACGTCAAAAGACTAATGGCCAGCTGTTCCTCGGCCTGTGAGCACCATCAACGGCTTATTCGAAACTTGGTTAGTGTTTTAGCCAATAAGGTTATGGCTTTTAATGAGAAGATTACTCATATAAGCAAACGGTCAACCCGGGAAAAAATACTTTCCTATCTTTCTCGGGAAGCCCAGCGGAAGGGCAGTCTTAGCTTTGATATACCCTTTAATCGGCAGGAGCTGGCTGACTATCTCTGTGTGGAGCGTGCTGCCATGACGGTGGAAATCTCCAAGCTGCAAAGGGAAGGGATTTTAAAAACCAACCGAAAGCACTTTGAGTTAGCGATTAAGGACATTACCTAAAAAAAGCGATCCTTTGATAGAAGTTATCAAAGAATCGCCTTTTTTTTATGGGTAGTATACTTATATGAAGTAACGCTCTGAATTTGCAGGATAACGGCCCTAGGTGACGAATATATGTGGTAGCTGGACAAGGCATAGAAATGTGTGTATGAGGAGGGATTTCCTA
Source organism: Anaerovibrio sp. (assembly GCF_045637405.1). GTDB lineage: Bacteria > Bacillota > Negativicutes > Selenomonadales > Selenomonadaceae > Anaerovibrio. The sequence goes on along the minus strand of NZ_JAZTZI010000100.1, from coordinate 18,312 downwards.
TGAAAAGTAAGATTGCCGAAGCAATTAAGCTGAAAAATCAACCTGTGGCAGTTATTCTCACTGACCAAAAGCCAGATGGAGCTTTAATGTTTAAGGAGGGCCGATGGGGCTGTGTGGTGGCCCTGATTAATGCCGCTTCCAAAGGAAAGACAGTAGCCCTGAGCAATGCAACGGTTGTGTGTCAGGGAGGACACGCTGGCTGCGGCCAGTCCATAGGCAATGTGCTGGCTGCTTCGGAGCGTGGCAGCAGGGAGTGCTTTATCGGCATGACAGATCCGTCAGCCAGAAAGGTATTGCCGGCGGATATTATGTCCTTCAGTATTCCGTTTAAGCGTTTTTTGGAAATGGAGGAAAATGCCGATAAAAGCTTCTTCCACACTGGTACCTGGCAAACCATCTGCCAACGGCTGGATTGAATAGAATAAAATCAAATGTAATAACGTGGGAAAATATGAGATGAAATAACCCGCCAGTGGAAAAAATCTACTGTCTGCTTTCTTCAGCAGTATTTATATCGTTCAGTAAATCAGCCAATGTAATCTTGGCAAAATCATCCAGCATGTGATTTTTGACTACGGATAATTTATTGCCCAGCACCTGCTGTATATTTCTTCCTACAGGGCATTGAGGATTAGGATTCTCCTGAATATGAAATAAGTCTTCATCTTCTTCCACTGCATTAAATATTTCCTGTAGTGTAATTTCACGGGGTTCTTTTACAAGCTTTGCCCCGCCTACACCAGCAGCGACTTCAACCAGTCCGGCAGCCTTTAGCTGTCCCAGGGTTTTGCGGATAATAACCGGATTAATATTTACGCTGGAAGCCAGAAAGGTGGAGGTGGTTTTAAAGACACCATCAAATTTGGCAATACACAGCAATATTTGTACTGCTACCGGCATGCGAAATGAAAACTGCATATCAATTCTCCTAATAATAAAAGACTCATTGTAAATCATGTTATTACAATGAGTCTTTATTGTCAATTGAGCTTATTTTTCAATGGCAGCGTCATCAGCGGTATATTCCTCCAAGGAATTCTCCCTAACCTGAATGCAAACATAGCTGATACCTTCATCAGCAGCCGCAAAGAGCTGACGGCGGGCAGGGGGGGGAGATACGGAGCCAGTCACCGATTGTCAGTTCAACAGCTTCACCATCTATTACAGCCTTACCCTTGCCGTTGGTGATAAAGTAGATTTCTTCGTTCTTTTTGTGATAGTGAACAAATGGAACGCTGGCTCCAGCTGGAAGATTATTTACGCTGATTTCAGCACCGGTAAGTTGTAAGGTATCATGTAATTCGGTTCTTGCACCATTTGTTGCATTAATTTTGTTGAAATTTTTCATTTTGGTTTCCTCCTAAAATTCTTTTAATGTTGTAACTAACTTGATTACAATGAGATAATAACACTGCATTGATGTAATGTCAATAGTTACAACGAAAATTAAAAATAATTTTACAAGTGAAGATGCTTTGGAGTGGTTGGTTAACGCTTCAGTGGCGTATGCAGCAATCGTTGGAAAAGAGCTGCAGGTAGGAGGGCAGTAATATGGCAGATATGGGCAGAAGCAGGAAATGTTGCTTTTATGTCGAATAAAAACAGTTAGACGAGTGTGGCCAGAGGAGTGATAGCTATGCAGAAAACTGTTTTATTGATAAATAAGGGCAAGTCCTTTATGGTGGTAACCATTGCCAAGAGCTTTACTGATGCTGGATATAAAGTGGTGGAAGTGGAGCCGACTATGGAGGATATAGGGGCTCATAAAGAAGATACAAATTTATTTGTGTTATATTTGGGAGATTATGTGGATGATATTACCAATACTTTGGTATATCTTAAGGATGTATGTACAGAGGAGGATAAGCTCCTTATTGTTATCGGCACTGCCTCTGAAATTGAAACCCTGACCCAAAGTATCCCGGTACCGTTAATTTCTGCCAGCTTTGAACGTCCATTTGATATGAAAAAACTGGTGGCTCAGGCGGATTGGCTGTTGGAGGCCAATGATGATTTGGCAAAGCGGAAAAATATACTGCTAGTAGATGACGACAGTACCTTTTTGAAGATGGTGAAGGATTGGCTTTCTACAAAATATAAGGTTACTATTGTTACCTCCGGTGCCCAGGCTCTTATGTATATTGCGGATAACACGCCAGATTTGATTTTATTGGATTACGAAATGCCAGTAACCTCTGGTCCTCAGGTTTTGGAAATGATCAGGAGCGAGACCAAGGTGGATACAATACCGGTTATTTTTCTTACCGGGAAAGATGATCAGGAGAGTGTTATGAAGGTATTGGCCCTAAAGCCAGATGGCTATTTGCTAAAAAGTCTGGACCGCGCCAAGCTCATTGCAGCAGTTGATGATTTCTTTGAAAAGCAAAAATTTAAAAAGCTTCACGATGATAATGTTTTATGAAATATCGCCCTTGTATTTTGCAAGGGCGTTTTTTAAAAGGGAGGCCAATTATTTATGTTGCAAAGAAAATTTGTCATCTACAAGAAAGAGGGCCACACAACAGAACAATGGCAGAAATTTTATGATACATTGGAAGAAATAAAGGGTATAGTTGATAATACTGAGGCAAAAAATGCATATCTTCACTTGATTTTTCACGGCATGAATACGGATTTTGCCCAGCGTATTTTCAATCATGTAAAGGGTGTACTGCCACAGGCTATTGTTACTGGGATGCCAGAAACTATCTTCATAGAGGAAGATAAGTCGGAGTATTTGGTTATAAACGCTAATTTTTTTGTAAAATCCCAGGTTAAATTGCTTCAGTTTGATGGCGTGCCAGAAAATTATGAACTGGAAGGCAAAAGAATGGGGGAGATGATTGCCTCGTATCCTGATGTGAAGGCGGCTGCGGTGTATTGCAATCATCTAGGAACGGAGTTTTCTATATTTTTTAATAATTTAGTAATAGATAACGATGATGTGGTATTTTTTGGGGCATCGGCGGGAGCCTTCGGTAATCTGGAGGAAATACATGCAGCCAGCCCAAATCTGTTGCTTATTGATGCCCATAATAAGCAGGATGAACAGTTTATTATTGGGGATCATATAATTTCCCATGGTATAGTGATAGCTCTTTTTTGTGGTGAAGAATTATATGTTCAGGGAGATTATATATTGGGGTGGAAGCCCCTTGGCAAGGAGTTAAAAATAACGGAGGCCGTTGGCATAAACTGTATTGCCACTCTCGATAATATGCCAGCAACGGAGATTTATCACCATTATTTGAGGGTTACTCCCGATGAAAATTTCGTATTTAATATTGCGGAATTCCCACTGGCAATAGAGAGAAATGGATGCCTTATCGCCAGAGTTCCACCGATTCATGATGACAAGGGACGGATATATTTTAATGGTGATATATATGAAGGGGAAAAGATTCGGTTAACTTATGCTGTACCAGCTGATTTATTAAAGGAAACAGCTCAATACAGTGATAGAATGTGCGATTTTTCTCCTGAGGGGATATTTCTGACTATATGTGGTAATAGAACCTTGTTTTTGAATAAAGCATCGGATGAGGAAATCAGTGTTTATCGGCGATTTGTACCGGATTTGGCAGTTAATTATGGAACCTCTGAGATATATTTCAACCATGGACAGGGGGGAATCCTAAATAGTGCCTTGATAGCCGTTGGCTTCAGAGAAGGTGAACCATCTAACCAAGGTGTTTGTCATCCGTTGATACAAGAAAAAGAACAGCAACGGCATAATGTTATACCGTTGTCTACCCGTTTGGCGGCTTTTTTGGATGCCATGACCCAGGAGCTGATTCAGAGCAACAAGAATTTTAAGAATATGGCGGAGCAGGCCAGAAAAGCCAATCAGGCCAAAAGCGATTTCCTGTCCAATATGAGTCATGAAATTCGTACACCAATCAACGCTATACTGGGTATGAATGAAATGATATTACGGGAAGCTACTGATGCAACAATTAGGGACTACGCAGATAATATCCGTACGGCCGGTACCACCTTATTGGGTCTGGTAAATGATATTTTGGACTTTTCCAAGATTGAAGCGGGCAAGTTTGAGCTTATTCCGGCTGAATATGCCACCAGCTCCCTACTGAATGATTTGGTGAATATGATTGCCAACCGGGCCAGACAAAAGGGATTGAAGCTTGTTGTCAGGGCGGCGGATGACCTTCCAAGTATGCTATTGGGGGATGAGCTGCGCCTGCGTCAAATCATGACGAATATCCTTACCAATGCAATAAAATACACCGAGCAGGGCAGTGTCACCATTAGTGTAGACTGGGAAAAATTATCAGGGGATGAAATTATGGTCAAGGTGGCCGTTAGTGATACGGGAATAGGTATAAAGGAGGAGGACATCCATAAGCTCTTTAAGGCCTTTGAGCGCATCGAGGAAGAACGTAACCGTACAGTGGAAGGCACGGGACTTGGAATGAACATTACCCAAAAGCTGCTGTCCATGATGGGCAGTCACTTGGAGGTGACCAGTACATATGGTGAGGGCTCCTGCTTCTCCTTTAATGTAAAGCAGAAGGTTCTTAACTGGACAGCCATGGGAAATTATGAGGAAGCCTATCGGCGAAGTCAGGCGGAGCGGCATAACGACAATCAATCCTTTGTGGCTCCTGAGGCCAGAATTTTGGTAGTGGATGATACGGAAATGAATTTGACAGTGGTCAAGGGACTGCTTAAACGGACTCAGATTCAGATAGATACTGCGGTAAGTGGCTATCAGTGTATAGACATGGTTAAGAAAAACACCTATGATGCACTGTTCCTGGATCATAGAATGCCGGGGATGGACGGTATAGAAACTTTAGCAGAGCTGAAAAAATTAACTGATTGTCCTAATGCCAATACGCCGGTGATAGCTCTTACGGCCAATGCGGTGGCTGGGGCACGGGAAGAATATTTTAAGGCCGGCTTTGATGATTATATGACTAAGCCCATTGATAGCCGCCAGTTGGAGCAATGCCTGATTAAGTTTTTACCACCAGAAAAAGTTAAGTATCAGGAAAATGTACCGGCAGAAGAAGTGGCTGAGGTATCGCTGCCGGAATGGTTATTGTCTGTTTCCGGATTGGATACGGAAAGTGGAATAAAGCATTGTGGCAGTGTAGAGGCCTATTTGTCAGCACTTACGGTATTTGCGGAGTCATTGCGTGGAACCGCAGAAGAAATCCAGCGCTTCTTTGATGAGAAAGAGTGCAGTAATTATACTACCAAGGTTCATGCACTAAAAAGTACCGCCCGGGTCGCAGGGCTGGCTGAACTCTCTGAACGGGCCAGACGGCTGGAGGATGCCGGCAATAATGGATACTTGGAAGAGCTTTCCACAGATACTCCGATATTAATAGCCCTCTGCCAGGAGTATGCCAGAGCGTTGTCTCCATTAACAGAAAAATCTGAAGTCGACGAAGAAAATAAGGTGGCCATATCTGATGCGGAGCTAAAAGAGGCATGGGAAGCCATCGGTGATATGATCCAGACCTTTGATTATGATAATTTGATGTATTTGTTGGGTGAATTGTCAGGGTACAGGCTGGAGGAGAAGGACCGTAAAAAGCTCCAGTCACTGGAGGATGCTGCCAAGGTACCGGATTGGGAAAAGCTGAAGGAGCTCATTAAATAGAGAATGCCAAACTAAGGGTATTAAAAAAGGATGAAGGCTTGCTGAGCTACAAAACCAGCAGACCTTTCATCCTTTGTTTTTCTTATTTAGTTTTGCTTGTGTCCTTTAAATACTGCTCATTTCGATAAATATCAAGAATTATGTGTTTTACCACTACTATACATGGAACAGCCAAAAACATTCCCGCAGCACCTAGAATTTCACCACCCAGCACAACCCCCAGAATGGTGGTAATAGGGTGTATATCAAGGGCTTTGCCTACAACATTTGGATAAATGAGATTGTGGTTAATCTGGGTCATTATAAGGTAGAAGCAGGCTGTCTGAAGAATCAGATATGGTGTGTCGGTGGCTGTAAGCATTACTCCAAAGAGGGATGCCACTGTAGGACCCAGAACTGGAACAAATTCACAGATGCCACTGATGACGGCGAAAACTGAAGCGTACTTATTATCCATAATAGAGAAGTAGGAGTATACAATAACACCGGTTACGCAGCACATGAGAAGCTGGCTGCGGATGTATATTTGCAATGAATGTAATACAGCGGTAAATAGATGGAAAATTCTTACTTTGTCTCTTCGTGGGAAAAGATTGGCGATAAAATGAAGAATAGCCCTGCCGTCTTTAAGGAGATAAAAGGTAACAAAAATTATGATAACAAAATCGATAATCTTGTTGAAGGTGGATACAATGATTCTCAAGGATTCCCTCAACAGATTGGCCCCCATGGAGGCTACATCGTCCCACATATTATCCAGGTAGCCGTTGATGGACGGCATATCCTGAATAAGCTGCATATTTTGTATTTTGGCGGCCAGACGGGGCAAGTCCATAATAAAACTGGAAAATGTCGGTACAAAGGAAACGGATATCACTGTAGCCAGCCCAAAGAGAATAAGTAAAAATAAAAATAATATAAGGCCTGCTGCTATAGAACGTGGAACTTTTTTGGATAATTTGTTTACCATCCCTACCAGCAACAGCTGTATCAAAAGTGAAATGAAAAATATGAAGGCGAAGGATGGAAAGAACCAAAATCCTGATGCCAGAGCCACAAAGGCTACAGCCAGGACTATGGATGTCTGACGGGCAGATATCATAAATTGCCCTCCTTTAATTAAATGGTGTATAAGGCTAATTATACAGCAGTTATTCATTTTTTTCCTTTTTTATAAGGAAAAACTTCTAAAATGAAAGAATACATAAAGGAAACATATATATTCCTAAAAAATAAAGCCTTGCTATGTATATTATATCATTTAAATAGGATTTTTTAAACATTAACTTGCATGGAATGCTTTTTCGTTATACTATTGTTTATATTATTAAAAGCTAGAATTTAAGGAGTAGTTTTATGGATAAACTTTTAAATAAATATGCAAAATTGGTGGTTAAAACTGGTGTAAACCTGCAAAAAGGACAGCTGCTGGTAATTAATTCTCCAATTGAATGTGCTGATTTTGCCCGTCGTGTTGCCAAGGAAGGCTTTGAGGCCGGGTGCTCCGATGTAAAGATTAATTGGAGTGATGAGAAATTTTTCCGTATTCGTTTTGATGGTGCTGCCAATGAAATTTTTGATGATTTTCCTCAGTATCGCTACGATATGTTCATGAGCTTCAAGGAAAAGGGAGCAGCCATTATTTCCATACATGCTTCTGATCCTTCTATTTTTAAGGGCGTGGAGCAGGATAAGCTCCGTCGCGCCCAGATGGCTGCGGGGCAAGCCCTGTTGGAATATCGTGGAGCTATTATGAACAATGAGCTTCGCTGGTGTGTGGTTTCCATTCCAACTCCGGCCTGGGCCTCCAAGGTTTTCAAGGAGGCTGCAAATGAGGAGGAGGCAGTTGCCAAGCTATGGCAGGCGATTTTCTCTGCAGTCCGCATTGATGAAAAAAATGATCCCATTGAGGCCTGGAGCAAGCACACAGCCTTTATGAAGAAGGCAACGGATTTTCTTAATAGAGAGAAGCTGGTATCTTTACACTATACCAATGGCCTGGGCACCGATCTTACTGTGAAGCTGCCAGAGGGACATATTTGGGCTGGCGGTGCCGAAATAGCTGCAGATAAAGTGGAATTTGTGGCTAATATGCCAACGGAGGAAGTATATTCCCTGCCGGACCGTAACGGTGTGGATGGTGTGGTTTATGCCTCCAAGCCACTTATTTATCAGGGAAATGTCATTGATGGCATTCGCCTTGTATTTAAGGAAGGAAAAGTGGTGGAATACAGTGCCACCAAGGGGCAGGAGGTTCTAAAGCAGCTTCTTGATACCGACGATGGGGCGAAGCATTTGGGAGAGGTGGCTTTGGTGCCTTATGATTCTCCAATTTCCAACAGCGGTATCCTTTTCTATAATACACTTTTTGATGAAAATGCGGCGTGTCATTTGGCCTTTGGCAAGGCATATCCTACCTGCCTTGAAGGTGGAGAAAAAATGGATACTGTGGAGCTTTTGCAGCATGGTGTAAATGATTCTCTGGTCCATGAGGATTTTATGATCGGTACAGAGGATATGGAAATCGTAGGCACCAAGGCGGATGGCAGCACAGTGCAGATTTTCACCAAGGGAAATTTCGCCGGATTCTGAGTGTGGGGAGGAAAATCTATTTATGGGTGAGTATTTTAATAAACAGGTTTTCAAGGCAGTCTGGCCAATATGCTTCGGATATATACCTTTGGGCGTGGCCTGCGGTATATTGGGAGAAAAGGTGGGGCTGGATGCTTTCTTGATGGCCATGATGTCTATTTTCCTCTTTGCCGGCAGTGGCCAGTTTATTGCTCTTGCCATGATTGGCGCTGGGACGGCCATCATTCCCATTGTGATTACTGTAGGCATTGTAAATCTGCGTCATATGCTGTACGGACTCATCCTCAATCAGCATATTTCCAAGGAATCATTGCTGTATCGTATGATTTATGCCCAGGAAATCGTGGATGAAACCTTTGCTGTGAATAGCATTGAATTTCAGAAGCGGAATAGTGAATGGAATCCTAAAAAAGCAGCAGGCCTGAATTTTCTGGCTCACATGAGCTGGATGCTGGCCACAGTGGCTGGGGTGCTGCTGGGCAGTGCAGTGTATATTGATACCGGACTCGTAAGCTATGCCCTTATTGCCATGTTTATTGGCCTGTGGTCATTTCATTTTAAATCCGCCAAGCTTATTGGTATTGGTGTGCTGGGCGGGGGCCTGGCCCTTTTGCTGTCATTGTGGCTGGACAATATGCTGAATGTGGTGGTGGCCACTGTAGTGGCAGCTATTGTGGGGGCGGCAATAGATAATGGTGAGGGGGTAGAGAAGAAATGAGTTATACAGATATTTTAATCTGCATATTCGGACTGTTTTGTTCTTCATATATTTCCCGAATTCTGCCATTGGCAGTTTTGGGGAGACGCCCTATACCGACATTTCTGTCCCTTTGGTTGAAGTATGTGCCCACGGCTGTATTTGGTGCGCTGATTTTTGTTTCAATTTTTGGTGATGCCCATAGTGGGTTTCGCTTCAGCTGGACAAATGTAGAATTTTTGGCAGCCATACCGGTACTCCTGGTGGCGGCAAAGACAAAAAATCTCGCTTACAGCATTATTGTAGGGCTGGCAGCCTATTGGCTTTTGAATCAATATATGTGATAAAATTGATGTGACTAAATATATTAACCATATCCATCGAGAAGGATGTGAAGAGATAACATGCATTTTGGACCAAACTGGCGAAGACATGATGTTATAAAAATTCAACATAGCTTCCGCATGAAGCCAAATCAGATAATCTGTCTGAGCTTTATCCTTATGATTGGTTTAGGCACCTTGTTGTTGACCTTGCCCATCAGTACTACGGATCATATGGGGCTCCACCCCGTGGACGCACTTTTTGTATCCACCTCGGCCTCCTGCGTAACAGGACTGACGGTGACGGATTTGAAAAATGATTTGACCCTATTTGGCAAGGTGGTTATGCTGCTCCTTATTCAGATAGGAGGGTTGGGCATTATGACCCTGGGTACTTTGGTTGCCCATAGTATGGGATATCGTTTTCGCCTGTCGGAAACTCAGGTGTTGCAGGAATCCCTTAACCAAAGCTCTAGAATGGGGATGTTCCCCCTGATTCGTCGCATGATACAATACACCTTTGTGGTGGAGGGCTTTTTTGCCGTTTTGCTGGCCTGGCATTTTTACCCGGAATATGGCTGGGATTGTATCGGCTATGGGATATTTCATTCTGTTTCCGCCTTTTGTAATGCGGGCTTTGACTTATTCGGTAATTATGACAGCCTGACCAAGCGGGGGGATGACTTCTTTTTGATGGGGTGTCTGGGAACCTTGATAATATTGGGCGGAATTGGTTTCACGGTTATTCATGATGTTTTGCATAACCATAAATGGCGCAGGCTTACTCTTCATAGTCAGATTGCGCTGGCCACTTCAGCATTTCTCATTGTATTGGGAGGCTTATTGATATTTTTGGTGGATAGCCAGAATCCAAAGACATTGGGCAATCTGCCTTTGAGTGAGCAGCTGGCTCAGTCCTTTTTCACTTCCATATCCTGCCGTACAGCAGGGTTCAACACCTTTGATTTGGAAGCAGCGACCCAGATTAGCAAGCTGGTGATGATATTGCTCATGTTTATTGGTGCCTCGCCTTTGTCCACTGGTGGTGGCATTAAGAGCACCACATATTTTATCGTTATGCTGTCCATGTGGTCTGTAGTTCGTGGTAAAAGGGAAAATGTTGTATTTGGCAGACAGATAAGCAGAAAGCTTCAGGTGCAGGCCTACGCCATTTTTACCATCGCAACTATTTGGGTGGTATCCGCCGGTATTTTGCTGTCGGTAATTGATGGTGAGGTCCATCAGCTGGGAGCTGTAATTTTTGAAACGGTTTCGGCCTTTGGCACAGTAGGTATGGGAATAGGCATCACCAACGAATGGGATATGTGGGGCAAGCTCATATTGTCCCTTACCATGCTCATGGGCAGAGTGGGGATTTTGACATTTATAATGGCCGTTATCAAGCAGGAGGAATCACTGATTAAATATCCGGAAGGCAATATTATGATAGGTTGAGGTAAAGAATATGGTAAGCAGAAAAAATCAATTTGCAATTCTGGGCATGGGCCGTTTTGGCATAAGCCTGGCCGTAACCTTGGAACAAATGGGCTATGAAGTTTTGTGCGTGGATGTAGATGAAGCTGTTGTCAGCAAATTGGCAGATCAGGTATCGAGAATAGTCAGCTTTGATATCCGTGACTCCAGAGCCTTTGACCAGGCAGGGATAGAGAACTTTGATACGGTTATTATTTGCACCAAAAATCTGGAAGCAAGCCTGATGGCTACTATGCTGTGCAAGGAACGCAATATTCCGGATATAGTGGTGAAGGCCATTGATGAACGTCATGCCGTAATGGCAAAAAAAATGGGAGCCACTCAAATAGTTTTTTCCGAGCTGGAAATGGCCAAGAGATTGGCCCTGCATTTGGTGGCGCCTAATATTAAGGACTACATTGAAATTGACGGTGATATTAAAATAATTAACTTTAATGCACCGGAGGAACTGTGGGAGAAAAATCTTGTGGAAGCTAATCTCCGCGCCCAATACGGAGTTAATGTTATCGCCATCATTCATGGAGATAAAACCTTGATTACGCCGCCGCCAACCTACAAATTCTGTAAAGGGGATAAGGTTTTTGCCATTGGGTCCAATGAGGTATTGGCAAAGTTCAAGGAAAAGGTTTTGTCCGGGGAGTAAAATAGCCGGAAGCGGGTTGCTATCCAATGGATAGCAGCCTGCTTTCGGCTTTTTGTTTTGAATAGGCTTTAGTTGGACAAATCATTATCATCCTTTTGCCCGGGGTAATGGGTGCCGCACGTTGTGCATCTATAACCGTTGGACCATAAATCACATTGCTGTTGGTAGATTTTGCAACGTTCCTCGTGCTGTTTTTTGTTGGAGAGGCAGGCCCTGCCGGCAAAGAAGGCGATCGTGCCACTTACACCTATAATCAGCAGATTCCCTGTTATATCGATACCCATGACTATATCGGCTACACTGCGCAGGGCTGGCAAAAGGAATATCAGGGAAATGAGTAAATAAAAGTAGTGAACAGCTGGGCTGGAATCCAACTGTGGCGGCGGGGTAATATATTTTAGTCGTATCGCGCCATTACTGTGGCACTTGGGGCAGTAATAACGGGGCTTGCGGGGATTATCAATAATAGGAATGTAGATATTTCTTGTTCTGGGAGTGGCGGCTGGAGGATTATCCACCTTTACACTATCGTTATCGCGTTCATCAAAAAAATCTGGATCGTAATTATCTTCTTCAAATTCATCACGGTCCATACTGTAATCATCCCAGATGGCATCATAAGCGTCCTGGCTGTCCTTGTCAAAAGGATCCGCATCCTGCCAGCCCTCTTCCTCACACCCGTCATAATAATCTTTCCATAAATGAGTGTCCTCAATACCCATATATATCCCTCCCCCAAGGAATCACAGCTCTTTGTATATTCCGATGTTTTATTTTATACTATACTAAGCGAAATTTATTGGCAATATATGTATGGGCGAAAAAAGGGCCAATACAACTTTGTACAAAAGTTCACTGTATTATTATATGCTTATGAGCAGGATTTTTCCAAGCATGCTCCAAATTTCTGTTTGTACCTCAATGGCAGACTACAAGAAAGAGGAGTGGTTGATAAATCTGCCACTTTATGCTGTGGGGCAGGTTGGTGGCATTTGAATCACTTTTTTTGCAGCAAACGCCTGATTATGATATTGATAAAAGATTTTTTTTATAACGAGGTTGGGGTATAATTTTGGAAAGATAAAGAACGCAGAAAGGGAAGGTTGAAGCGTAATGAAGTTTGATTTTCAAAATAAAGTGGTCGTTGTAACCGGCGGGGCCAATGGTATTGGCAAAAGCATTGCCGATGAATTTCAACGTAGCAATGCAGCTGTTGCAGTAATAGACAAGTCTCCCGGCAATCACTTTGTGGGGGATATTGCCGATAAGAATGTGCTGGAGGAATTTGCCGGGCAGGTGATCGATAAATACGGACACGTTGATTACCTTATAAATAATGCTCTGCCGTTGATGAAGGGGATTGACGAATGTACCTATGAGGAATTTGAATATGCTTTGGCCGTCGGCGTAACGGCTCCATATTACCTCGCCAAGCAATTTGCACCTCATTTTAACAAGGGGGCATCCATAGTCAATATTTCATCCTCCCGTGACAGAATCAGCCAGCCACAGACGGAAAGCTATACAGCCGCCAAGGGCGGTATTTCGGCACTGACCCATGCCCTGGCCATAAGCCTTGCTGGAAGGGTACGGGTAAACTCCATATCCCCGGGCTGGATTGATACTACCGGCCAAGTATTCACCGGCTCCGATGCCAGTCAGCAACCAGCTGGAAGAGTGGGAAAGCCACTCGATATAGCCAATGCGGTTATGTTTTTGTGCTCAGATATGGCCGGCTTCATAACTGGAGAAAATATCTGTATTGATGGTGGAATGACCCGGCAAATGATTTATCATGGCGACAATGGGTGGATACTGAACCATGACTAAGTAGACAATACATAAAGGAGTGTATTAGATAATGGTTAGGGAAATAAATAGGGATATAGAGATACTGAAGATAAAGGCCAAGACTGCCACAAAGAACGATATAACCGGTATTGCCCAGGATTTAGCTGACACCTTACAGGCATATCGCATGACCTGTGTTGGAATGGCGGCAAATATGATAGGTGAACCAAAGGCAGTAATTGCCGTATGCTTGGATGCAGAAAATAGTGTAGGCAGTCTTCCTGGTGCCGGCCCTGCTGATATACTTGTAATGCTGAATCCAAAGTACGAAAAACAGTCCGGGAAAACATATATTGCCGAAGAGGGGTGCTTGTCACTTCCCGATAAGCGTGAAGTAAAACGTTCTGAATGGGTGGAAGTAAGCTATCGGGATATGAAATGGCAGAAAAAACGTCAGAAATTCACTGGTCTTCTGGCTGAGATAGTTCAGCATGAAATGGATCATTTGGAAGGCAAAATTATATAAGGGTGCCATTTTTATGAATAAGTAAATGCCAGCTCATAAACTGAACTGTATCAATGCAAATTTATTGTTGAAAAAACAAATATTTGTTCTGTATAATAATAGCAACGAGTATATGTTTATTTGGTAGTAAGGAGGATTATTTGTTATGGCCCATGTATATGTTGCAGTTGCTATGGAGCGAGGCGATAAGACCACGGAAGCGTGTGATTCTGCGGTTCTCAATGAGCTTTATGAGCACGTTCCGGACATGTTTGATTATGTAGATGAAGAAACTTTGGAGCGTTATGATGTAAAGACAATTAAAGAACAAAAGGATATTTTGTCTGAGGTTTATGGCTATTTCTCAAAGTATGGTGACTTCAATACGGATTTATCCAACGAATCAATAAATAACGGTTTACTTTACGGATTGAATGATGATGATTTTATTTATATTGTAGATTGTCACGAATAGTGTTAAATAGTGAAATATAAGTCCCTTCATTTTTGGAGGGCTTATTTTTTTATGTTATAATCATATTAATTAATTTAAGCTAAAGTGTATTGGAGGAGTTGCAGTGGATAATCAGATTATTACAGATAAAATACGACAAGGTTTGCGCACTGCATTTGAAAATAAAGATAGTCATTCTGATATGGAATTTCGTCCACAGTTTGTGTTCAATGACTTTCGTAAAGGCAGAAAAGTATTAGCATCGTTGGAACGTGAACTTAAATATTGTGATGAGTTTGCCATAAGTGTAGCCTTCATAACTATGAGCGGTTTAGTATCATTATTACCTACTTTTAAGGAGTTGGAGGCAAAGGGAATCCGTGGAAGAATTATTACCACGGATTATTTGTGCTTCAGTGATCCAAAAGCCTTGGAAAAATTACAGGAGTTTTCTAACATTGAGTTACGTTTATTTAAATCAGTTGATAACATTGGTTTTCATACCAAAGGATATATTTTTCGGAGCGGTAACATATACCGTATAATAGTTGGCAGTTCCAATTTGACACAAAATGCCCTTACTAAAAATGAGGAATGGAATACGCAGCTTATATCCCGCCAAGAAGGTGAATATTCCTATACATTGGTGCGTCGTTTTGACCAGTTATGGGAAGATGAAAATTGCGTTGATTATGATGCTATAAAATTAGAATATCAGTCAACATATGAGCAACATAAAAAACAACGAAAGATAGAATTTGAATCTACAGAAATTGATGCTGATGATTTTGCTGAAAATGAACTTGTAGCTGATGGTAATCATCCACCCTATGTTGTTAATCAGAAATCAAGCAAACTCAGCCCTAATGTAATGCAGAGTGAGTTTATAGACAATATGCGTGAATTAGAGGATGTGGGGGCGAAAAGAGCACTTTTAATTTCTGCAACCGGAACTGGAAAAACTTATGCATCAGCATTTGCTGCACGTGACTTTGCGCCACATCGGTTATTATTTATTGTTCATCGTGAGCAAATTGCCAAGCAGGCAATGAAAAGTTACAGGCGGGTTATGAGTAAAGATGTTTCTATGGGAATACTGTCTGGTACAGAAAAGAACATGGATAAACAGTTTATTTTTTCAACGATGCAGACTATTTCTAAAGAAGATATCTATACTCAATTCAGTCCAGAAAAATTTGACTTGATTATTGTAGATGAGGCTCATAGAGCTGGGGCACCTAGTTATCAGAAAATATTTAACTATTTTAGACCTAAAATGTTTTTGGGGATGACAGCAACTCCAGATCGCAGTGATGGTTATGATATATATGCTTTATTTAATCATAATATTGCCTATGAAATACGGTTAAAACAAGCCTTGGAGGAAGATTTATTATGTCCATTCCATTATTTTGGCATTACTGATATTCAGTTAGCTGATAACCAGGATGATAACGAAAGTAATTTAACAGATTTTACGCGTTTAACCTGTGATGAGCGAGTAAAACATATTATAAAGCAGATCAATTTTTACGGTTATAGTGGCAAGCGGGTAAAGGGTTTGATTTTCTGTAGCCGAAATAACGAAGCAGAGGACCTATCAAAAAAATTTAATCAAGCAGGGTTCAGAACAGTCCATCTTTCAGGTGCTGATAATCAGGCACAACGAGAAGATGCAGTTGATCGTTTAGTTTCTGATACTAGAGTAGATTATTTAGACTATATTTTTACAGTGGATATTTTTAATGAAGGTGTGGATGTACCGGAAATAAATCAGGTTATTATGCTTCGTCCAACTCAAAGTCCTATTGTATTTATTCAGCAGTTAGGTCGTGGACTACGCAAATATCAGGATAAGGAATATGTTGTTATTCTTGATTTCATTGGTAATTATGTAGGTAACAATTTTATGATTCCAATGGCTCTTTCTGGAGATCGAAGCTACAACAAGGATAATATCCGTCGGTGTTTACTGGAAGGTGCAAGAGTTATTCCAGGTGCTTCTACTATTCATTTTGATAAAGTTGCCAAGGAAAGAATTTTTAAATCCATTGATTTGACTAATATAAGTGATTTAAGACGGATAAAGGAAAGCTATCAAAATTTGAAAAATAAATTAGGCCGTATCCCTAAGTTAATGGATTTTGACCGGTATGGCGAAATGGATGTAATCTGTTTATTCCAAAATAAATCGTTGGGTTCATATCATACATTTCTCTCGAAATATGATAGGAATGATTATAAAGATGAATTAACTCCACTGGAAGAAACATTCCTTAAATTTATATCCATGAAATGGGCAGAGGGAAAACGGCCACATGAACTAGAATTACTGGATATATTGTTGAATAATCCTAGTAATGTTTTTTCTCAATTAAAGGATAGATTAAAGAGCAAGTGGAAAATTGATTTTAAGAAAAATACAGTCAATAATCTTGTTAATATTATGACGGCAAATTTTATAACAGGTTCAGGTGCAAAGACAGTAGCGGATTGTATTTTCATTGAACAAGATGGAAATGATTATAAAATTTCACATAATTTTTCTAGTTGTTTGAACAATAATATTTTCCGAAAAAATGTGGCAGAATTGGTGGAATTTGGATTACATCGTTACCAGACCAATTATAATGATCCATATACGGATAGTGGATTCCAACTATATCAAAAATATGAGTATGAAGATGTTTGCCGTATTTTAAATTGGGATAAGAATATAGTGCCATTAAATATTGGCGGATATAAATACGATGAGGCTACAAAAACTTTTCCTGTCTTTATAAATTATGATAAGGGAGAAGATGTGCAGGATTCTATAAATTATCATGACCGTTTTATTAACAGTGGGCAGTTAATTTCTTTATCCAAAAATAATCGAACACAGGAATCTGAGGATGTAATACGATTTTCTAAGGCAAAGGAATTAGGGATTGCAGTTGATTTGTTTGTACGCAAAAATAAAGATGATAATGTTGCCAAAAGTTTTTACTATTTGGGACGTATGACAATGGATCATAGTGTACCAGTGAAAATGCAAGGCACTGGTGATAACGCTGTGGAGATGTTCTGGAATCTTGATAGAAGTGTCCGTGAAGATATTTATGATTATATTACGAGCGAAGATACGTAATTTTTGGAGGATTTAATGAAAACTATAAATGTAGTAGCAGCAGTAATTCGTAAGGGCGATAAGATACTGGCTACCCAGCGGGGATATGGTGAATTTAAGGACGGCTGGGAGTTTCCGGGGGGAAAGATTGAGCCTGGGGAAAGACCGGAGGAGGCCCTAAAGAGAGAAATTAAAGAGGAATTGAAGGCTGCTGTTTCTGTGGGTGAGGATTTAGGAGTAGTGGAATATGATTACCCTAATTTTCATTTGAATATGAGATGCTTCATGTGTTCACTCGTTTCTGAGGATGTAACCTTACTGGAGCATGAAGCTATGAAGTGGCTTACGGCAGAAACAATAGATACTGTGAATTGGCTGCCAGCGGATAAGCCAATGACAGAAAAAATTAAAGAATTATTGCGTGGATAAATTTAATGTTTGGGGGGAGAAGATATGATGCAAAAACGGCTTTACAATATTCTTTTCCCCATGTGGTTATTTTACCTTCTGCCCACCGGTGTATGGCTGATTATCTTGCCAGCGAATTTTCTGATAGATAGTCTGGTATTATATTTTGGTGGTAGATATTTGCATATTAAGGATTTGGTAAAACTTTGGAAGCGCTGTATTTTTAGGATTTGGGTCATTGGATTTATAAGCGATATTCTTGGGGCCCTGCTGATTTTGGCAGTTGCTTTGCTGGTTGATAAAATTTGTCCTGAATGGAATACATTTTATTTTCCTGGTGCAACTTTAATAGCCGTTCCTGGGGTCCTGCTGTCGGCGGTGAGCATTTTCTTTTTGAACAGGAGATTTGCATTTGTAAATACTGATTTGAACGATAGAATTATAAATAAATTGTGTTGGATACTGGCAATATTTACCGCTCCGTATGCAATGTTGATCCCATTATATGGATAATTAAAAATCACAGGGCTGTTCTCAAATTGATATGCTCCCCCTATGGGAGACAGTAAAAAATAAAACTGTCATCATAGGGGGAGTTTTTATGCCACAAAAACATAAAATTACAGCAGAGGAGAAAGTTAAACTTGTCCGAGCTTACCTATCA
>NZ_JAZTZI010000099.1:0-11836 GCF_045637405.1 Anaerovibrio sp. | reverse complement strand
AAAAGTGTTCCCAGGATTTATTGGATCAGGCAGCAAAGCTGGAAGCAAAGAAGTCTGCAGCAGCTGCTCAGAAGGTTGATCGCAGCCGTACCATGTACAATGCCGGCAGAGATTTCCGGTCCTAAGAGGATTTGCTCTTTTAATAAGTAGAAAAAGATATTTTTAAAAACAGGATTTAAGGATCCTGTTTTTTTTTTCGATAAAAGATTAGAAGCTAAGTAGAGGCTAGAAGTGTCTGCATTTTTAAATAGAAATCAGGGACTTAGATTTAGAAAAAGGACGGTGAAATACCATGATTATAAACAATAACCTTCAGGGAATTGCAAGCGTTTATGCAAACCATCGCAGCACCAACAAGGTTGCTCACACTGAGCGGGAAGAGGTAGGTCGTGATGAGATTCACATTTCCTCCAAGGCTCAGAATGCCAGCGAGATGCTGAAGAAGCTGAACGCAATGGATGATGTCCGTTCTGACCGTGTGGCAGAGCTGGAGAACATGATTGCAGCCGGCAATTACCATGTAAGCTCTTATGACTTGGCATCAAGCATGTTGAATTGTCGTTTCTAACGGAACGGCTTTGCCAGAGAGGTGGGATGCATCGAAATGTGGCAGAATTTAGCACAGATCATAGCCACACTGATAACTGAGTATCAGAAGCTCCAGAAGCTGGGCGAGGAAAAACGCGCAGTGCTGGCAGCAGTGGATCTGAAATCCCTGGAGAAAATTGTTCTTCAGGAGCAGACTATCATTGAACAAATCAATAAAGCAGAAACAAAGCGTCAAGATGTGATAAACCAGCTGGCGAAGCAATACGTTAACATACAGCCTGATATGGCAATGAGGGATGTTTGGAGACAATGCGGCGACGACAAGATGCGTGACGTACTGGAGCGTACCCATAAAACACTGGAAGACGTTGTAAAAAAGGTCCAGGCGCTTCAGGAAAATAACGAGATTATGATATCCGCAGCTTTGAACGTCATCAACTTCAAGCTAAATCAGCTTGGGGGCACCGCCGTGGAGCCATCCTATGGACAGTCAGGACAGGAAAAGGTTTCCCATGAAAAGAATTTGGACCTTGAGGTGTAAGTATGAAGGATATAATCGATATTCTTCGCCAGCAGCTTATTTTGTTGGGCAGATTAGTGGAGCTGGCAAAAACACAGAAAGAGAAACTGGTTCACACTGACGCAGAAGCAGCACGGAAGCTGTCTGCCGACATGGAACCGATAATGATAGAGATAAGCAGCCTGGATAAGCGTAAGGATGGGATTATGGCTGAGCTTCATACCCATAATTTACTGGAATGGCTGGAAAAACAGCCGGAATCACCTGATAAGGTGATGCTTCAGACGCTGTTGGATAAACAGGAAGAAATATTGCAGGAGTTAAAGGGAATCAACTCCAGAAATATGCAGTTTTTAGATAGACACTCAAAATTTATCGACTATAGCATCAATGTAATGACCCAGACCAGTGCGGGGGTGACCTACGGAACACCGGGCGATAACGGTGGGATGCCTGTTCAGGGGAGAAAGATGTTTGATACCGGAGTTTGAGGGCTCAAGGCAAAAAACATTTAAGAGGAGAGAGATTTATGTTAAGTACATTTCATGGCCTCAATACCATGGTAAGTGGTATTCAGAATAATAGAGTAGGCTTGAACACAGTAGGTCACAATATCAGTAATTCCAGCTCTGAGGGATATTCCCGCCAGCAGGTAAATTCCGTGGCCACCAGATCCCAGACTATCTGGTCCTATTCCCGTGCCAATCAGATTGGCAGCGGTGTAGGGGTTTATGGTATTTCCCGTGCCAGAGATATTTACGCAGACCGCCAGTATTGGAAGGAAAACACCACCGATGGCTACTACAATGCCAAGGCCAAGAATTATTCCAAGCTGGAGACAATATTCAACGATTCTGATGACAATTCATTGCAGGCTTCCATGGAGAAATTCTATCAGGCCTGGGTGGACTGCTCCACTACTGCAAGTACCGCCTCCAGTCGTCAGAACGTAATCAATGCAGGCTATAATTTTGCTGAGACTCTCAATGCTACGGCAACCCAGGTTCAGGCCCAGATTGAATCCGTATATGACGAGATTATCCTCAGTGTTGATAATATTAACAGCATGACTGACAGGGTAACTGTACTGAATGGTCAGATTATGGAAATGGAAGCCAACGGCTCCAGTGCCAATGACCTTCGTGACCAGCGTGATTTGCTGGTGGATCAGTTATCCAAGATAATGCACATAAGTGTAAACGAAACTCCAAATGGTATGTACAATCTGGTATGTAACGGTACCACCTTGGTAAACGGTACCAGCAAGGTTACCATTGCAGTTTCCAAGCCTATTAATAATGAGGTTTATGGTATCAGCGATTATACCCTTAATATAAAGGAATCCGATATTCCGTTTAACCCTGGTAACGGTGAGCTGTATGGCCAGCTCCAGTCCGTATTGGAGGATAAGCAGTATATTGATAGACTGGCTAATATGGCAGGATTTTTGTTGACTACCCTTAATGCACAGCATAAAGATGGCTATACCCTTGCAAAGACAGGAAATCAAGTGTCCTTTACTAATCAAGCTGGTCAAGAAGTTACATACGATGAAGTTAAAAAAGGCAATAACTTCTACGGCGAAACTGATGCAGTGTATCTTTGGGATACTACTAATCCTGATGATTTGCACATGACAAAGAATGGCGTTGCAAAACGTGGTATACAGATTATTAAGGAACTTACAATTAATCAGGATTTGACTGCTACTGATGGACATAACCTTTTGGCGACCCGTGGCTATGAGACAGTTAAGGATAATACTGGTACAGAGCATGAAGTTCCTAATGGGGTGGCTGATGGTTCCAATGCAGTATGGGTTAGTACCTTGTTTAATTGTGTTAAGGGAAATACCAGTCCAACGGTAAATACTACTACCCGTGCCATCGGTGATGAATCCTTCTACAGCTACTATAATACCAGCATGACCACATTGGGTTCTGCCACAGAAAATATGAATAACAAGGTGGAATTCCAGAGTGATCTTATGACTCAGATTACGAATTTGCGTGAATCCACATCTGGTGTAAACTGGGATGAGGAGCTTACAAATATGATTACTTTCCAGCAGGGCTATGCAGCCTGCTCCCGCTGTCTTACCACCATGGATGAAATGCTTGATAAGCTTATAAACAGCACGGGTGTAGTAGGCAGATAATAATTGACAGATGACCTCACCCGCCCTGCGGGCACCCTCCCCAGAGGGGATGGCTAAAAAGAAAGGTAAGGTATAGATTATGCGTATAAGCAGTACAATGATGACCCACAATTATCTGAAGCAGCTGAATGGCTCCTACGAGACCTATACCAAGCTCTTTGAGCAGAGTGACGGTAAGAAGCTCCATCGTGCTTCTGATGATGCTGTTGGTTATTCCAAATATTTAAGATATCAGAATTCACTCACTAATGTGAAGCAGTTCCAGGATGATATTACTACCGCAGTTTCCTGGATGAAAAACAGTGATGCAGCGTTGGTAAATGTTACTGAGAGAATGAAGGAATTTAAGGGAAAGGTAGTAGCGGCTGGTAACTCTACAAATAATGAGAACGATATGCATGATATCGCCAAGGAACTGTTGGCCAGCGTACAGGAAGTGGTGGCTGATATGAATGCTCAGATTGGTGACAGATATTTATTCTCCGGCCAGTCCGATACCACCATGCCATTCCAGATTTCTGACAGCAAAAAATCCCGTGGGGAGACTAAGACCCTTAGTGAGGCTCAGTCAAGTTATTTTAATAACACTAATCTTGTAGACAATAAACCTGTATCCACTACCATCAATCAGATGTTGAAGCTGAATGGCAGTGATGGCAATACCTACTATATGAATGTAACCAATGGCAAGGTTTATACGCAAGATTTTGTGGAAAATGGCTACAAGGACAAAATTTATCAAGGACAAACTACTGTTCAGGGTGGTGACGAAGCTGGAGACATTTCAGGCTGGGGTGGAAGCACCGATGTGAGCAAGTATTTTGATAAATATGGTGTTATAAGTGCGGATGGCAAATCCTTTAGCTCAGATATTACAGTAGATAGTAAGAGTGTCACCCTTACTTTTGCCACAACCGAGCAGTATATTGTAGAATACAAGGGCGATGCCAAGTATATTTCTATGGTAAAGAAAACTGGTGGCATAGATAAGGCTACTGATACAGTTAATCAGACAGGTCAGGATGTTTTTGGCAGTGACATATTTGATACTCCTGGTTTGAGTTATACGAATAGATATGAGGATCCGGCTGGGTCTGGACAGTATCGTGATGTTCCTAGTTATTCTTCTGGTACAGCAATGCTTAATGAGCTGTTGTATGCCGTAGCCAAGATTGATTCCGGGAACAATGACTGGGCAGCCAACGATGGACTTACTATTAGTGATTCAGCCCATGCTCAGGTTCTGGGAGCTCAGACCACCATGGCGGCCCGTCAGCAGGCTTATACCGCTGCATCTGATATGCTCACCACCCAGGATGAGTCCATAACCAGTGACATTACTGATGTTTCCAGCACCGATGTGGCTTACCTGGCCACCAAGCTGATGGAATATCAGACTATTTACAGCTTGTCCCTGTCAGTAGGGTCCAAGATTTTGCCAGGTACTTTGGCAGATTACTTACATTAATAATACAGCTTAATTTTTCGATTATATACTAAAGAGGTGAATACCATGCTGGCCGAAATGAAATATCTGAATATCAGTACTGAGTTGGCTCAGATCAGTATTCATCAGGAGCAACCCAGGGCCATAAAAAATACCTTCCGTCCTGCGGAGCTCCATCGTGATTATGATCCCCCTTTGGCGGATGTGGCTGCTACACAGGTGGATATAGATATTGACACCTATAATGCCAGAAAGACTTATGGCTTTTTGAACCATACGGATTTTGCCAAGAAATATGGTGGGGAAGGCTTTAGTGATGTACAGGCCAATACCTCCCGCCTTACCCGGTCCGGGTGGAATT
This sequence comes from Anaerovibrio sp., assembly GCF_045637405.1. Lineage (GTDB taxonomy): Bacteria > Bacillota > Negativicutes > Selenomonadales > Selenomonadaceae > Anaerovibrio. Next base: position 6,801 of record NZ_JAZTZI010000099.1, on the reverse strand, counting down.
TTGCCAAGAATGGGGCCCATCCGGGAGCCAACCTTATTGGCAATGAAGCAAAGTCACGACTTAGAAGTGAGATAGTGCAGTGGCCAAAATGGGAGGCCGTGAAGATTCCTGACCCTGAATTTACAGTGCATCCATCGGAAATAAAGGGTAAAATGGATCCAGGCAGTGATACCACCAGTATTCAGGCCACGGCTACCCCAGAGATAGAAAATCGCCCGGGCTCGGCACAGACAACATTGGCCCGTAAGGGGTATGTCCGACAGTGGATTTCAGTAGGTCGGTATGATATGAGGGTTTAAATATGGAGGCTATTAATGAGAAAGCTTAATACTACCAGATTTGGTGAAATTGAAGTTGAAGAAAAGTCTATTGTTACCTTTGAACACGGTATTCCCGCCTTTGAGGATGAGAGGGATTTTGCTATTCTCCCTTATGATGAGGAGAGCCCGTACCTGTTTTTACAGTCAGCGTCCACACCAGAGCTGGCCTTTCTCATGACAGATCCATTTGTTTTTTTTCCAGATTATACCTTTGAACTGGACGATGCCAACATGGAAGCACTGGAAGTCACTAATGACGCCGATGTGCTGGTTTGTTCCCTTATTACTATACCGCCAACTGGCATAAAAAATATGACCACAAATTTATTGGCACCTATAGTCATTAATCAGTCCAATATGAAGGCAAGACAGGTTGTGCTGGAAAAAACCAATTATACAACGAAGCATAGGCTGTTCCCGGAAAAGGAGGAATAGAATATGCTGGTTCTTACGAGACACCCGAAGCAACAGATTATGATCGGGGATGACATAGTTATCAATATTGTTGAGGTAAATGGCGACAATGTGCGATTAGCCATAGACGCCCCTCGCAGTGTTAAGGTCTATAGAGGAGAAATCTATAAGGTCATCAAGGATGAAAATCGCAAGGCAGCGGCTCCGGCAGACAACATAGATTTGTCCAAGGCGTTACCAAAATAAAGGATTATAATATTATTCTACGGAGGGATTCAAAGTGGTAGGAAGCATTTCAGACATGACGGCTGCAGCAGTGGTTGTCTCAGCAATGGATAGCGGGACTAGCCAGAAGAGAACAGCGGAGCCCGTGGAAAGCAAGTTGGGCCCTGTTGATATAAAAGTAGATGAGGCTAACACCGTTGAGAAGATTGCTGCTGGCGACGATGCCGCCAAAGCCGGCAACGAACAAAAGGAAGAGGATCCAAAGCGTCAAGCCTTGGACAACATCAATGAGGAATTTGTCAGCGAAATGACAAAGGAGCTCAACGAGCTTATGAGTAAGCTCAACTGTGATTTGGAATTCCAGTATCACAAGGAAGTAAATGTAATGTCAGTTAAGATGATCGACAAAAAGACGAATGAGGTTATTAAGGAATACCCACCTGAGGAAATGGTCGAAGGCATGATAAAGGCCCAGGAGTGGCTGGGAGCTTTCCTTGACCGCAACGCGTAATGGAGGGAGGTCCTTAAAATGGGCGTAAATGGAATTTATGGCTTGTCAGGCTCCGGTCTGGACATTGAATCTTTGGTTAAGATGGGTATGTCCGGCAAAAACAAGCAGTATGACAAGATGGAACAGAAAGAAATAGCCAATACCTGGCTGAAGGAAGCCTATAATGACGTATATAATGATTTGACTACCTACAAGTATGGTACTTTGTCTGATTATAAGATGCAGTCAAACCTGAACGCCATGCAGGCCACCAGCAGCAACAGCGGCGTGGTAACGGCTACTGCCAATGGTGCGGCTGCGGCTATGAATCACGTGGTTACGGTTGATTCTGTGGCCAGCAATGCCTATTTGCAGACAACACAGAAATCTGACGGCACTAACTATGGTGTAACCAGAGCAAACACCAATGCTCAGACCAGCAATAATCTGGCGGATGTGCTGTTTAAGAACTACAGTGTAGCCAGTGCCACTCAGGACGGTAATAACTGGAATTTCACCTACAATATTACTAATGCAGATGGCACTACTGCCACGGTAAATGGCAGTGATGTGGCTATTTCTTTAAAATTAAAGGATACAACCGGCGATTCTGCCAAGGAGTATACCCTTAGCTATACCTATGATGAGCTCTTTACTGGCTTTAAGTCAGGTGCGTATACCGGCTATGAGGGTGACGAAAAGGTATTGTTTGATGGTGGTAAGACCCTGAACGATTTTGCCAGTGCCATTGCCAAGACCGGAGCCAATATCCAGGGTGGCTATGACACAGCCAATGACAGCTTTAGCCTGTACAATAAGACCAGTGGCAAGAGCAATGTCATTGATATTACGGTAGAAAATGACACTACAGCAACCCTGTTCAATCATTTGAATTTGGGGGTATATAACTCAGCTGACAATACGATGGGTGACCGTATTAATTTTGCTACCCCGACTGTTATGCCAACGACTATGGAGTCTGTTGACCTCACCGGAATTACCAATAGCTCTCAGTCTGTAAGTCTGATGGATGTATTGGGCTTAAAGGCTACTGTTGATGGTGGTAATACTACTGTTACCCGGGTTAACAGTCAAGGGGAAACAATAGATACAGTAGGTACCTTTGCCAATTCAACAGATGAAGTTTTTTCTTTGCAGCTTAGCGATGGAAATAATAACACTACTATTAGCTTTACCCTGGGTGAACTGTTTAACAGCAATGCCGGTCTGGATGAGCTTGCCGAGAAGATTAACACGGCAAGTGCTGATGCCGGATTGGGCATTACTGCGGCTTATGATGCTATAAAGGATAGCTTCTCACTTAGTAATCCGAATGGGCAGGCTAATATTACCGCAGTTTCCGGTACCGGAGAGGCTGTGGCTACTCAGATGATAGATAGTCTAAATCTGGCAACCAGTCCTAGTCTTACTTATTTGACTGTTGATAACAGCAGTAATTTGGCGGATATATTTGGACTTAGCTCTGAGATTGTATCTCTTGGAAATAGTAATAGAGAATACACATTAAAAGTTTATAATGATTCCAATCAGCAGGTTAGTTCGCAGACAGGAAACAGGAATTATTTTATTAACCAAACTGGGAAAAATGATTCGTTATTTGAGTTTAAAATTAGTGATGGAACAAAAGAAAAAACGATATCTTTGAGTTATAGTGATATAGTTGATTACTCGGCTATAGTAGCAAATGGTTCTAAGATATCAGTTACCGATAAAAATGGTACAACGAGCACTGTTTCTTATGAGGTTAGTGGTCAAAGTTCTGGTGTTAGGAATACATCAAAGACACTTAGTGTCCTTGCAGATAAGATTGCTGCTGCAGGTCTAAATATTGAAGCAAATTATGAGGATGGCAAGTTTAGCCTGCTTAATCAGAGTGGTTCAATTACTATAACTAATTCAGCCGGCTCTGTGGTGGATGTTTCTAGGAAATTAGCACTAAATGAAGCTGATCCAAGTAGTATGGCCTATAAGACCTCTACCAGTATAACTAGAATAAACGCCAACAGTTCTGCCAACACCTTAGCTGATGCTGTAGGTCTTACCGCTGTACAGAAAGATGCGAATACTTTAACTGTTAAAAAGAGTGATGGCACTTCTGAAGATGTTGCTATTACTGATACTGCTCTTAGCTTTAAGGTCGGTAATGGCACTGGTGAAAAAGTAGTTTCATTAACTTACGGAGAATTGTTTGATACAGATGGTTCAGGCACATTAAAGGGGACTGCTGATTTTAGTACCTTGGTTACTAAGATTAATGGTGCCGGAGCTGGTGTTACAGCATCCTACAATGCAACCAACGGGAAATTTAGCTTGACCAATACTGCTGGGGATGCTACACTTACTGGCGTTGATAGTTTAGCTGGTACTTTAGTCTCAAAGATGGGTCTAACGGAAAGTGAAGAAACAGCTTCCGCCAAGGAGGCGGCCGGTCAGGCACATCGTTGGGCTGGTACCAATGCCACAGTTACTATTGATGGCAAGTCCTATGACAATGACACCAATAAATTAACGGTAGCAGGTGTTACCTATACCTTCCTGGATAGTACCCAAGCTGGTCAGAAAGCTACCATCAGTGTAAGTCAGGATACGGATAAGATTGTAGACTACATGAAGAGCTTTGTGGATGACTACAATAAGCTCCTTGATTCTCTCAACGAGAAATTGGCGGAAAAGAAATATTCTGACTACAAGCCACTCAGCAAACGTCAGGAAGACGAAATGACGGAAAAACAGATAGAGAAATGGAATGAAAAAGCCAAGTCCGGCCTGCTATATCACAACAGTGAAATTCAGGCGTTGGTCAGTGCCATGCGTGAAGCTGTGTACTCCAAGGTGGATGCGGTTGACAGCCAGTACAACACCTTGTCCTCTATCGGTATTTCTTCGACTAATAACAAGGGCCATCTGACATTGGATACTGACAAGCTGAAAAAGGCTTTGGCAGATGATCCGGATTGTGTATATCAGTTATTTGCCTCTGATCAGGATAGTACCTATATTGCCGGGTCTACCAATAAAAATAAGATTACTTCGGCTCAGCAAAGACAGGATTTTGCCAATACCGGTGTGGCTAACCGATTGTACAACGTGATGACGGATCATATGTCCAAGATTTCCAATATAGCCGGTACTTCCAAGATGACTGATGATCAGAGCTACTTGGGTAAGCTCATTACCGATATGCAGACCAAGATGAAGTCCTTCAAGACTCAGATGAGTGCTTATGAATCAAAGCTGTATAAGCGTTATGATGCTATGGAGGTGGCTTTGTCAAGGCTTAATATGCAGCTTGGTTATATTAGTGGTTCGTTTTCCTGATAGTTAGGAGATTTGTATTATGATGAATAACGCTGCAGAAGCATATAAACGCCAGCAGGTAATGACTGCTACCCCAGAGGCCCTGACGCTGATGCTCTACGATGGTTGCCTTCGCTTTATGAAGGAGGGTCTTGAGGCCATGGAACAAAAGAAGTGGGAGCAGTGTAATACTTCTCTCCAAAAGGCCCAGAACATCATCAATGAATTTCGGGTTACCTTGGATATGAAATATGAGATAGCCCATCAGTTGATGCCACTATATGATTATGTATACAATTCTCTGGTGGAAGCCAATATGAGGAGTAAGCCGGAGAAGGTGACGGAGTGCATGGATATTATTAAAGAGCTGCGCTCTGCATGGGCCCAGGCGATGATAAAAGCCCGGAAGGAAAAAGGAGCATCTTGATATGGATGGTAAGCATCAATTGACGGAGCAGGAGCTATGGAAAAAGTATTTGGCAGTCACCAGGGATTTGCTGAAGTTTATTGATGAAGAAGACATTGATACCTTCCTTGATCTGGTAGACCAGCGTCAACGGCTGATGGAAATGCTTCAGGCTCTGCCGGACCATGAATATGCCCGCTCGCCGGAGGGGGTTGCCCTTCGTAAGAAGATTGAGCCCATGGATATGCAGATAATGTATAAGGCCCGTTCGTGGCTGAACAAGTCCAAGCGCAATAATATGACTGTAAAGGGCTATGACTCCTTCGGAATGGCCTCGGGCAATATGTTCAATCGAGAATATTAATGTTAGCTGTCAGGCTGACAGCACCACTGCCGGCCTGCTACTATAAATTTTATTTATTATTTTTCTAGTAGCAAGGAAGCTACTATAGACAGAACAAGGAGGAATTTATTATGGCTATGGTTGTAAAGAACAACATGTCCGCAATTAACACCCTGAACACTCTGAACAAGAACACCAACGCTTTGAAGAAGAGCTTGGAAAAGGTTTCTTCCGGTATGAAAATCAACAGCGCAGCTGATGATGCATCCGGCTACGCTATTTCTGAGAGAATGCGTGTTCAGATTCGTTCCTTGGATCAGGCAAATCAGAACGCGCAGAACGGCGGCCCTATGATGAAGGTTGCTGAGGGCGCTGTAAGCTCTACTGTAGAAATCCTGAAGACTTTGAAGGAAAAGGCAGTAAACGCAGCCAACGACACCAACACCGATAGTGACCGTGCTACTATCCAGAAGGAGCTTGATCAGTCCATTGACCAGATCAATGATAATGCAAACGTTACCTTCAATGGCAAGTATTTGGTAGATGGTTCCCACAACAAGAAGACTACTGATACTACTACCCGCATGACTAACCAGAGCTTGTCCACTGCTACTGACAAGACTACTGCTTTAACTGCTTTGGCAGCCCGTAACGGTGACAGCCTGAACATCCACAGCACTGATACTGTAACTGTATCCTATGTTAAGGATGGTAAGACTTATACTTCTTCCATGCAGGTTGGTTCCAGTCAGCTTGGTAATGTGGTAAGCAAGTTGACCAGTGGTGCTATTACTATCGCAAGTACTTCTTCTTCTATCGGTATTGATGGTTCCAAGAATGCAGTCAATACTGCTTCCGGTGAAAAAGCAATTACCCTTTCTGCTCAGACTGCTGGTATTGACAGCCAGATTGCCGGCTTCACCATGTACATTACCGATAACAAGGGCAATGTAAACAAGGCTGCCAACGCTTCCTTGGATGCATTTGAGGAGACTATCCGTGCCCAGAATGCTTCTGAGGACAACTCCATCGTTCTCCAGGTTGGTACCAAGGCTGGCCAGTCCATCAAGGTTGGTCTTACTGACATGAAGGCTCATGCTCTTGGTCTCCAGGGTACTGATGGTTCTACCATCTCCGTAGGAACTCAGGCTAAGGCCAATGCTGCTATCAACGCTTTGGATGCAGCTATTCAGAAGGCTCTTGACCAGCAGACCTCCATCGGTGCCGCTGAGTCCCGTCTCGAGTACACTCAGGCTAACCTGACCACTGCAAGCGAGAATGTAAC
>NZ_JAZTZI010000098.1:0-10973 GCF_045637405.1 Anaerovibrio sp. | reverse complement strand
AAATGAAGATATTGTTAGCATATTTACGTACGTCTTTTAACAGAAAGTATTACATAAATTTGATAAGTATTACTTTATTTTTTTAAATTACAATGTATTATTGTTATCTAAATATTGCCTGAAACGAATTTCGATGGGCATTCAGACATTTAATAATGAAAAACAACTAACCATAAAATTCTTGACTATTTGTAAATTTTGTCGTAAGATAACCAAGACTTAAATAAATATTGCGTTTAATCGCGTCGCCCGTTATGGGAAATAACACCGGCTAATACATGCCAGGGGACTACAGGGACGGAAATTGTAGTCGCCATGGGTAATGTATGGCCGGTTTTTTATTTGGGAAAATGGAGGTAAAGATGGATAAGAAATTAAGGGCAAAGAAATTCGGCATGATTTTTGCTGTGGTAATGGTGGTTACAGGACTGCTTTTGATGTACACGGGTAATGATGCGTTAGTATTGGCCACTGAGAAAAAAGAGGGAATTTTAACCGCCGAACAAATTAAACTCTCCTTTGAAAATGTAGGCGGAAGGATGGTAAAAGAGTGTGTCAAAGAGGCCGACCAGGTGAAAAAAGGCGATGTGCTGATGGTGCTTGACAGTACCGATGTGGATTTGTCCATTGCTAAATTGGAAGCCCAGATTGCCCAGATGGAGTCTCAGATAAAGTCGGCTGGTGGTGGCGTCAATATTGCCATGTCCCGGGCAGATACCAACGAGCAGCAGAGCTTCCGTCAGATTGACCAGCAGAAAGCAGCGGTGGATGCGGCAGAGGCTAATTATAACAATGCATCTTTAGATTATAATCGCAAGGTTCAGCTTTTTGAGGTAGGAGCCATTTCCAGAGCAGATCTGGACGCAGCCCAGACCTCATTGCAGGTAAATACTGCTAATGTGGCGCAGCAAAAGCAGCTTTTAAGTAAATTATTGGCAGGTACAACTGATAATGGCGATACAGATTCCATACATTTGCCAACCATTGCCCTGGAGCGTCAGACAGCAGCCAACAAACTAAATGATGTGGAGGCATTGAACCAGCAGTTGAAAGGCCTGGAGGTTCAGCTTAAGGAATTAAAGGTTAAAAAGGAGCGTTTGACCCTTAGGGCACCTGAGGACGGCAAGATTATAAAGATTCTGGCTAAAGAGGGTGAAATGATTGCTCCTAATACGCCGGTACTTCTTATGGAAAGCAGCCGTTACTATTTTGATATTTATGTAAGTGAGGAAAAGGTTGATAAATATAAGGAGGGAGATGAAATTGAAGCCATCTCCGTAGCTGGTAAGAAAAAGGTCAAGGGGACTATTCGTCTGCTTACCCAGGCCCCTGGATTTGCGGATTTGCGTATGACCCGTGAAAAGGGCCAGGCGGATTTAACATCCTTCCAGATGCGTATTTACCTTGAGCCTACAGGAGAAATTCTTCCTGGCATGACGATGGGAGTGAAGATGAGATGAAGGCTTTTCGGGACGAATTAAAACATCTTCTCTCTGGCAATGGTATGCCCTATGAAAAGGTATCCATAATGGTTTCCTTAGTTATAACGGTGATTTTCAGTGTTATGCTGGGACTGAATTACGCCAAGGATACTCCAATTACGGTTATTGATTTAGATAATTCCCATTACAGTCATGAACTTATTGACTATCTTAATAATTCCCAGCTCATTTCTGTCACAGCTGTGGTAAATACCCCTGCAGAGCCAAATGAGCTTATGTATCGTGATAAGGCCTATGCGGTAGTGTATTTGCCTCAGGGACTTGAGAAAAATCATTATAATGGGGAGCGGGCCGACATCGGTGTATTTTATGATAATACCAGCTCCTCAGCCTTAAGCGGTGTAAGGGAGGCCCTCAATGAGATTATTGCGGACTTAAACAATCCAAGTCTTGGTACAGGTGATACCATAAGGGGAGGCACAATGCTGGTTTCCCGCTCGCTCTTTAATCCTGCAGAGTCTGCTAGTAATGGCGAGGTAACGGGGTTTTTGATATTTTTTTCCTCAATGTTTTTTGCCTTTGCCACCTTGGGCATGGTGCCACGTCTGAGACAGGAGGGCAAGCTGGAGCTTCATTTTAAGCTGGGGACTGCCTATGACCTTATAGAACGTATATTGCCCTATTGCGCCTGCTGGCTTATTGCCAATTTTATTGGTCTTGTGGTACTGCGTTTTTGGGGTGACATTAACTTTTCCGGAAATATAATCCTGTATTTCGCCGTTCAAAGCCTGTATATAATAATGCTGGGGATGATTTCCGTATTTATGGGCTGGTCTGCAGCCAATCCAGGGGCGGCTTCCAGTAGAATGATTTTATTCGTGCCAGGGGGATTTATTTTTGGTGGCTATGGTGTGCCCATGACAATGATGCCTGACTGGGTGCACTGGATTAACCAGATATTCCCTTTAACTTGGGAGTTTAAATTTATTCGTGATATAGTGTTTAGGGGAGCAGGCTTTTTCGATTGCGCCGTGACCATTGGGCAGTTCCTTATTTATATAACTATTATTTGGATACTATTTTCCAGAAAATTTGATAAAGAGCAGATCGCCTACGGGGAAACTGCAGAATAATACGGGTAATATGCTGGTTAATAAAAGTAAGTTACTGACAAAAAAGTATGTTTACAAGTAAAAAAGGCCACCGACTTGTATGGATGATGAATTACCATAAAGTAGGTGGCCTTTATTGCCTTAAATATTAAATTCACTTAATAATTTTAGGTGTGTCTTTTTATATGAGATGGGGCTTAAATTATAGCATGAGCGATTACATAACCAACACAGCAGCCGGTGATAACGCCAATAAGGCCTGGAATCATGAAGCTGTGGTTGAGAATGTACTTACCAATCTTGGTGGTGCCAGAGCGGTCAAAGCCGATACAGGCCAAATCTGATGGGTACGTTGGCAGGAAGAAATAACCATAGCAGGCGGAAATAAATGATAAAACTATAACGGGTTCTATCCCTGCCTCCAAAGCCAGAGGCGCCACTATTGCAATGGCTGCCGCCTGAGAGTTAACCAGCTTTGAAGTGAAAAAGGCAATGATGGCATAGGCCCATGGATATACTGCAACGGCGGAAATCAATACGCCCTTCAAAAAATCCATGTGATGCGCGAAGAGGGTGTTGGCTGTCCAAGCAACACCATAAACGGATACCAGGGCTACCATTCCAGCCCGGAATACGTTGGAATCAGCTACTTTTTTGGCATCCACCTTGCAGAAGAACAATATTAGTGAAGCGATACACAGCATAACCATCTGAATTACCAAAGTCATGGAAATTGGCTTGGCTGGTTTGCCCGTACCAGCGGAGAAATGAGGCAGATAGTCCGGCAGATTGCCCATTAAGGCGATTATAATAATGCCTGCGATGAAAATACCAACAGCAATATAGTAGCTTCTAGGCAATTCCTTGTCCAAAAGGGACTCGGTGGAGCCATAGACATATTTCCTCTGTTCAGGGTCAGCAATCAGAGCTTGAAATTCAGGATCATCTTCCAGCTCCTTACCTCGGCGCATGGACCAGATAGCCGCTGCCAGCACACCGAAGAAGGTGGACGGAATGGAGACCATCAAAACCTTGGCAATGCTGATATCATAACCGGCTATAGTCAAGAAGCTCACTATGGAAACAATGGCCACAGATACCGGGGAACCGCAGATTCCCATCTGGGCAGCAACAGAGGATACTGCCATAGGTCTCTCAGGGCGGATATTTTGCTTGATAGCTACATCATAAATAATTGGAAACATGGTATAGCATACATGGCCGGTGCCGCAAAGAACAGTCAAGAACCATGTGGTAATAGGTGCTAAAATGGTAACATTTTTGGGATTTCTTCGTAAAATTTTTTCGGCCAGCTTCAATAATACTGTCAAGCCACCGGAGGTTTGTAAGAAGGCAGCGCAGGTAACAACTGCCAAAATAGTTAGCATTACGTCATTTGGTGGTACACCTGGTTTGTAGCCCAAACCGAATACATAGATTACCAGGCCGATGCCACTGACGGCTGCCAGTCCCAGCCCCCCAAATCTTACACCGATTACAAGGCATAGCAGGAATATAATAAAACCCAAAGCAATTTCCATAAATAGCCCTCCCATCAAACACATCCACACAAAATCAACAATTCTCAAATATCAATATAACTCGGTGAAAGATGTCCCCTTCCTCTACAGGTGGGGGAAAGTAAACTTTAACAGGTGGTGAGCATATCTCCCCCCTCGTTGAAACGCTAATAGGAAGATTTTTCTTCTTTGAAGAAAAATTTGAACAATGGCGTTATAATGGCGTTATAAGTATTCGTTTGATATATTTGCATAATCGGATAAAAAGTTATTTATGAGGAATAATTCTCCATATAGGGAAGATTTCCTGCAAAAATTAAGTACAATATACTACCTGTGGAGGTGTTGCTTTTGTGTATTAAGTTCATCAAATAATTTTACGATATCATGATTAGCAGTGGTGTATGTTACTGCGGATTAAATGGCTAGAACAAGGATGATTTCCCTACAGCAACACGGGGCAAGCGCAGAAAGGATGATACGCTATGGCCATGGTAGTTAAGAATAATATGTCGGCAATTAATACCTTAAATGTTCTGGGACGGAACAGCAAGGAATTTGCCAAGCAGCTTCAGCAGGTTTCTTCTGGCATGAAGATCAATAGTGCGGCGGATGACGCTTCTTCCTATGCCATCAGTGAGCGGATGCGGGTACAAATAAGGAGCTTGGATGCTACCCTTGTCAATACCCAGAATGGCTCCAGCATGATGAAGGTGGCAGAGGGGGCGGTGTCCTCCACGGTGGATGCACTTAGAACCTTTAAAGCCAAGGCTATTGATGCCGCCAACGATACAAATACGGATAGTGACCGGGCAATTATTCAAAAAGAGCTGGATCAGCTTATGAACCAGATCGATGATAATGCCCTGGTTACTTTTAATGGAAAGTATTTGGTAAACGGAGCCTTGGGTGGCAATATTGTGGCGGACCAGCAGGATTCAATAGTTTCCTTTCTGGCTTCCCTTGACGGACACAATTTTGCCGACGTTGATGATGCTTTGGACGCAGCCATAAAATATGGCTCCAGCGGCATGTTTCAGGACGCAGAAAGCCTTATAAATAGCTTCGTTGAGGCTATGAGAAATAGTAATGGAGACCTTTTGGAGGTTTGTGGTATCAATTTGAATAATGATGATACGGGATCCATTACTGGCCTTGATGCTGGCAGTGAGCGGGAAAAAACCGCGGAATCTGTTGTGCCGGAAGAAAAGACATCTTATGGTGGCAACACCAAGGGCAGTTCTTTTATCAGGGGACTTACTGTGAATTGGCCCGATGATATTAGTGACGACATGCAAAAGGCTATTGCCGGTGCCCTGGACAGCCAGTGGCTCACCAACTGCATGTGGCTGGTGGATGATTCCTTTGCCTTAAATTTCTGGGAAAATGGCACATCTGTCAAATCTATTGATGTTAAGTTTGAAGATAATAGCGGTTCAGATAATTTGGCTTATGTAACAAACTATTTTGATGGTGATGGCGTTACAACCAAGCTGGAGCTTACCATTAATATGCATTACTATAACAATCTTGACCTCACGGATAAAAATGGTGCGGTGAAGGATAATCCGAACCAGCTATATTTGGATCGTACCCTGGCCCATGAAATGACCCATGCCATTATGGCCGCCAATATCACAAACTTTAGCAAACTGCCTAAATACATTAAGGAAGGCGTGGCAGAGCTGGTACACGGTATTGATGACTACCGCAAAGGACAGATTCAGCGGCTGGCCAACGACCCGGATAAATTAAAGAGTGTTTTGCAGGATTCAGAACATGCTGCCGATGATGAAGCCTATGCAGCGGGCTATATGGTGCTTCGCTACATGGCCAAGGAGGCAGCAAGCTCTGAGCCGGAAAAGAGTGCTTACTTCCAGATAGGTACCAAGGCTTCCCAGACCATCAGCATTGGTTTGGCAGACATGCGCTGTGAGGCTTTAGGTCTTACAAAAGCTGACGGTACTGCTGTCAGCGTAGCTACCCAGCAAAAGGCCACTTCTGCCATAACTGTTATTGACAGGGCCATTAGCCGTGCCTTGAAACAGCAGACCATTATTGGTTCCATTGAGAGCCGGCTGGAGTTTACGGCGGCCAATATTACCACTGCCACTGAAAATGTAACATCTGCGGAGTCCGTTATTAGGGATGCGGATATGGCCAAGAGTTTTACCGCCTATACCAAGGCCAATGTGCTTATGCAGACAGCCCAGTCCATGCTGGGGCAGGCCAATCAGAATAGCAGTGCAGTGTTATCCTTGTTACAGTAAAATACATAGCTTGAATAATTATTCAGGAAAAGGACAGCTTTCGGGCTGTCCTTTTTTGGGTTTAATGTGACTTTATAGATGTTCATATTTAGAGGAATTAAAAAAATATATCTATATCAAAAATAATTTTGTGTTTACTGAGAGAACAATATTTATTTTTTTGAAACAATAATGTATAATATGGGCAGGTTTTTTATTTTTATACTATTAGGAGTGATAATGTATGATATTTTCCAAGAAAATGAAAATGGCAGCCCTGGGAATGGCTGCAGTGTTCTCCTTTGGGCTTTTAGGGGGCTGTGGCTCCAATAATCAGGCCTCATCCGGTCAAAAAACTGTTGGTATTGTTCAGCTGGTAGAGCATGATGCTCTGGATGCTGCCAACAAGGGCTTTAGGGATGCTCTTAAGGAGCGTGGCTATGAAGAGGGCAAGAATCTGAAAATAGATAACCAGAATGCTCAGGCCGATCAGTCAAATCTGCAGAATATTGGACAGCGTTTTGTAAGTAATCATGTGGATTTGATTTATGCAATTGCAACTCCGGCTGCCCAGACTGTGGCCAACTTGACCAAGGATATTCCTATTGTAGGCTCTGCTATTACCGATTATGTGGGTGCAAAGCTGGTTAAATCCAATGACGCACCTGGTGGTAATGTTACCGGTACCAGCGATATGAATCCTATCAAGGATCAGGTGGATCTTCTCATTAAGCTCTGTCCTAATGCCAAGACAATTGGCTGTGTATATACCTCCAGTGAGGTAAATTCCGAGATTCAGTTTAAGGCTATGAAGGAATACGCTGAGTCCAAGGGACTTAAGGTTGAGGCAGCTACCATTTCCAATGTAAATGATATTCAGCAGGCTGCCCAGAGCCTTGTGGGCAAGGTGGATGCTTTCTATCTTCCTACTGATAATGTAATTGCTTCTTCTATGCCAACCCTGATTTCCGTAACCGAGGCTGCCAAGAAGCCAGTTATTTGCGGTGAGTCCAACATGGTTAAGGCCGGCGGTCTTGCAACCTACGGTGTAGATTATTATGAGCTGGGCCGTCAGTCAGGCTTAATGGCTGCTGACATCCTTGATGGCAAGTCCAAGCCAGCTGATATGAAGATTGAATTTGCAAAGGTTCTTAAGGCTGTAGTCAACAAGACAAATGCTGATAAGCTTGGCATCACCATCCCAGCAGATGTGCTGAAGGATGCCGAGGTATTGAATTGAGGTTATTGAAGTGGATCTGATTATTCCTACTATATCACAGGGACTGTTGTGGTCTCTGCTGGCCATCGGTGTGTACATCACATTCCGGGTGCTGGATATTGCTGATTTGACAGTGGAAGGCAGCTTCCCTTTGGGGGCGGCTGTGGCTGCTGCTTGTATGTTGGGAGGTATGAATCCCGTTCTTGCCATTTTTGTGGCAGCCTTTGCCGGTATGCTGGCAGGTGTTGTGACTGGATTTTTGTGTACCAAATTAAAAATCCCGGCCCTTTTGGCTGGTATTCTAACTATGATTGCCCTTTATTCCGTAAACCTTCACGTAATGGGCAAGGCAAATTTGTCTTTGTTACAGGTAGATACTGTATTTACCCTGTATTCTATTCCTGATGTGACCCTGGGGAATATGGTTCTGGTAATTGGTGCTGCTGTGGTGGTTTTTACCGGTGTATTGTGTTACTGGTTCTTTGGTACAGAAATTGGTGCCTCCATTCGTGCCACTGGCTGTAATCCCCACATGATTCGCGCCAATGGTATCAATACTGATGTAACCATTATTTTGGGACTTTTGATTTCCAATGCCCTGGTGGCTGTGTCGGGAGCTCTGGTGGCTCAGGCCAATGGCTTTGCCGATGTGGGCATGGGCGTCGGTACCATCGTTATCGGTCTTGCCTCTGTTATTATTGGCGAGGTGCTGTTTGGTACCCGTAGCTTCAAAAACTGCCTGATATCAGTAATTTTGGGCTCCATTGTATATAGGGCTGTTATTGCCATAGTTTTGCAGATGGGTATGCCACCAAACGATTTGAAGCTGTTTACGGCAATTCTGGTTGCGGCTGCTCTTTCCATGCCTCTTTGTCAGGCTAAGCTGAAAAAGAGAAAGGTGGCCGAGTGATGCTTAATATTGAAAATATCAAGAAAACCTTTAATCCGGGTACCATTACGGAAAAGGTGGCCCTGCGTGGAGTGTCGCTGCACCTGAAGCCAGGAGATTTCGTAACGGTAATCGGCGGTAATGGTGCGGGAAAATCCACCCTTATGAATGCTATCGCGGGCACCTTCAAGGTGGATGCTGGAAAAATTGTTATTGATGGCAAGGATATCACCAAGCTGCCAGAGCATAAGCGGGCAAAGTATATTGGGCGTGTATTCCAGGATCCTATGATGGGTACTGCTGCCAATATGCAGATAGAGGAAAATCTGGCCATTGCCTCACGCCGTGGCCAGTTCCCAACCCTGCGTTGGAGTGCCCCGGAGGCTCAGCGTGCGTATTTCCGCGAGCAGCTGAAGCCCTTGAATCTCGGCCTTGAGGATCGTCTTGAATCCAAGGTGGGACTCCTTTCCGGTGGTCAGCGTCAGGCCTTGACCTTGCTTATGGCCACTATGGTGGAGCCAAAGCTGTTACTTTTGGATGAGCATACAGCAGCCCTGGATCCAAAAACTGCGGCCCAGGTGCTGGAGCTTACAAACAACATAGTAAATAGCCGCAAGCTTACAACTTTGATGATAACCCATAATATGAGGGATGCCCTGGCCTGTGGCAATCGTCTGATAATGCTTCATGAAGGCAGAATCCTCATTGATGTGAGCGGCGATGAGAAGAAAAGCCTCACCATCAAGGACCTGCTGGCTATGTTTGAGAAGGCTGCGGGTAGCGAGCTTAATTCCGATGCATTGTTGTTAAGCTGATTTTAAATCTGAATAACTAAATTCTGAATATACACTAGTATTCCGGCTTCCATGCGTGAAAAAATGATACCGGGACTAAATTAGTATTTTTGAAACTCCTGTAATATTTGCAGGAGTTTATTTTTTTTTGTGGAATATGGTAACATGAGAAAACTATTGTATTAATAAAAGTTAATTAAAACTAATTTATAACCCGGTTTTCTATATGTAAGGAGGCAATAATATGGGTATTAAAGGGAAAATGCTGGTAGGGACGCTGCCCGTTGTAATTTTGGGTATGCTTATTCTTACCATAGTATCTGTGGTGTCTTCCAGCGGGAGCTTGGGAACTCAGATAGAGAACACCATGAATTCAGAGCTGAAGGCCAATGTAAATTATATTAATGAAAAGCTGAATATGGCCCGTTCTACTGCTGTGAACACGGCCCGTTTCGTTGGCGCCACATACAAGAATGCTCCGATGGATACCTTTAAGGCTGTTATCGGCAAGACCATCCAGAAGGACGATTTCTTCTATGGAAGTGGTATCTGGTTTGAGCCTTTTGCCTTTGATGCGTCCCAGGAATATATGGGACCATATTGGTACAAGGATGGGGGCTCCATTAAGGAAACCTATGAGTACAGCAATGCTGAGTACAATTATTTTACTCAGGAATATTACAAGAATGCCAAGGGGGAAGGCAAGGAGGGTGCTTTAATCACTGATCCATATTATGATCCAACCTCCAAGGTAGTTATGTCCACCTGTTCCGCACCTATTTTTGATCTCTCCGGCCAGTATGTTGGCTGTATAACAGTGGATTTCTCCCTCAAAGAAATCAGCGAGCTCATGGCCAGCATCAAGGTTGGTGAAAATGGCAAAGCAATTTTGGTTACCTCTGATGGTACCTATGTATATTCAGAAAATCCTGCCGATGTGGAAAATGGCGTGAAAATCACCGAGGATGCAAATAAGAGTTTGGCTGTTTCAGCTCAAGCTTTGCTCAGTAATGAAAGTGGCATGACGGAATTTGATGATAATAATCTGTATTTTGCCACTGTACCAGGGGTAAACTGGAAGCTGGCAATTAAGATGCC
The DNA here is from genome assembly GCF_045637405.1 of Anaerovibrio sp. GTDB lineage: Bacteria > Bacillota > Negativicutes > Selenomonadales > Selenomonadaceae > Anaerovibrio. The sequence continues at coordinate 650 of NZ_JAZTZI010000098.1, read as the reverse complement.
ACAGGAAGAAATCAATGCACCAGCAGTCACTCTTACCAAAATTATGATTTTTGTTTGTGTTGTTATGATTGCTCTCTGCGTAGGCAGTATTGTATATCAGGCAAACAACATGGTTTCCAGAATCGATGCACTTGGTGCCAATATGAGTGAAATGGCCAAGGGTAATTTGCGCCTGAATCCTCTGAATGTAGATTCCAAGGATGAATTGGGGCAGATGGCAGAAGGCTTTAACACCATGCTTCATAATTTGAAGGGTATAATAACTCAGACCATGAATACCGCAGAGCAGGTGGCAGCATCCAGTGAGGAGCTGACAGCCAGCTCCCAGCAGGCAGCAGAGGCAGCAACCCATGTGGCTCAGTCCGTTGTAGACGTGGCCGGAGGTATGGAAAAGCAGCTGTCCAGCATGGATGAGGCAAAACATAGTATAGATTCTGCCTTTGGGGATATCAGTGTAATGACTGATAAGGCCGGCAGTGTTACGGAGAATACAGAGCAGATGGCCGGAGCTGCAGATACTGGTGCTCAGCTGATGCAGAACGCCATGGAAAAGATTAACAATATCGAAAAGAGCGTTGCTAATTCTGCTGAGGTAGTCAAAAAACTGGGCGAGAACTCCGCACAGATCGGTGAAATCGTTGACAGTATTT
>NZ_JAZTZI010000097.1:0-4083 GCF_045637405.1 Anaerovibrio sp. | reverse complement strand
CTGGAGTACCTGTGATAACAGGTGCAGATGGTATGGCATTGGAGATTATTCAAAGGGTGGCGGCGGATAATAAGGCAGATATATACATTGCCGGTAAGGATTTTGAAGCCAAACCAATTAAACCGCTGGGACAGCTTAGTATCCCGCCTAATTTAGGTAATACCAGCGTGGGTAATATGAGTCCATCCATGATTGATTTACAGATAGAGGCTCTGTCAACATTGCCTTATGGTCGGTGTGAGTCAGAGGGAAATACCGTAAGGACTCAGTTGGTGGAATTCGTTTCTCATAATGATCAGATGGCTTCTATGGACTATAAACTGGCGTTGATGGGACTGCATCAGGTCGGTAACAGCAGTCTGGCAGCTGCGGCGGCTATGCTGTTGGCCATAAATGATTTGCGTATTACACAACGGGCATTACGAAAAGCTATGGCGGATGTCCAGTGGCCAGGCCGTTTTGAGGTTATGTCCCGTAATGGCTATGAGCTGATTATCGATGGTGCCCATAATCCTGCGGGAATCAGAACCCTTCGGGACAGCCTGGATTACTATTATCCTGATAAGAAGCGGATTTTTGTACTTGGAATACTCAGAGATAAGGATTTCGAGGGGATGCTGGAGATACTTCTTCGTCCCGAGGACAGAGTTATTTTTACAACGCCTTCATCAGAAAGGGCAGCAGATCCTGTAGAGCTTTTGGAATGTGCAAAAGTCGAAGCCAAGGACGCTGTTGGTGATCCCCAAAAGGCATTGGAGCGTGGTATGGAGCTGGCTGAAAATGCCACAAAGGAAAGTGAAGGTACGGAATCAGATACAATTCTTATATGTGCCGGTTCACTGTATCTTATTGGTTATTTGCGTACCCTTTTAAAGTAGATACCGTTGTGCAGATTTTTATACGATATTAATGGATATAGAGAAATGGGACCATTGTTTTTGGTTCCATTTTTCATTTTCTTGTATAACGCGATAAAAACTGACCTCGTTGCGACGCGAAGCTAGTCCTGAAAGGGAAACGCTATATGGAATATTTTCCCATAAATATGGGAAAATATGAACAACTGCGTTATAATAATATGAATATGATTATAGATTTTGAGGTGAGAGTAGTTGAGTGGTTTAAAGAGATTGGCATCATCTCGGGCCGTTAAAGATACAATTTATTTATCAATTTTGCTGGAGGCTTTTTTCATCGGATTATCACAAACGGTTGCTATAGTATTCATGGGAGTTGGCATAGCATTGTTTTTGCTTCGCTGGTGGAAGGATCCTGATTTCCATGTAAAGCGTACAACCTTTCATTGGCCTATTATCGTTTACCTGTTGTGCAGTGCAGCGTCAATATTGGTATCACCTGATAAGATGTATACGCTGACTATATGGTTTGTGCTGGTAATAATTTATTTATTGACTTATGTACTGGTAACCCAAAACGTGGAAAATTCTCGGCAGATAAAATTTCTGGCTTATTCCTTGGGAGCGTCAGCAGCCATTATTGTGGCCTACGGTTTTTTCCAGTTTATTTTCGGTATTGATACCTCGGAAATGAAGTGGGTTGATGGTGAAGCCTTTCCGGAGCTTAGCAAGCGAGTATTCTCAACCTTGGAGAATCCCAATATATTAGCTGCATATCTGGATATAGTGGTTTGCGTGCTTTTGGGGCTTTTTGGTACGCTGACGGATAAGCGTATCCGTATTGCATTGGGGCTGGCCATGGTTTGTACCCTGGGCTGTATCGCCATGACCTACGCTCGTGGTGCCTGCCTTACCATCGCTGTTATTATGGCAGGGTATGGTATATTGAAGGACAAGCGTATTTTGGCAGCAGTGGCAGTGCTGGCGGCAGGCTTTCTGTTGTTGAATCCGGTGCTATTTGAGCGCATGAGTACCATGTTTACAGTGGTTGACACATCATCAGAAATGCGTATTGCCATGTGGGAAAGCACCATACAGATGATTTTGGATCATCCTATTTTGGGTATTGGTGGTGGCGCCTACTCGCTGGTTTATCCTATTTATGATACTTACATCGTAGATGGTAGTGTGACTTTGGTTCATGCCCATAATATTTATCTGAACTATCTTGCTGAAATTGGTATTGTGGGTGGCTGCGCCTTTCTGGTATTCTTTTTGGGATATACCGTTACTGCCCTACATCCTCAAAAGACTATGCCTGATGAATTCTCCAAGGGCCTGATGCTTGGTTTGGGCCTGGGTTTGGTGTCTGTAGCTCTTAATGGCCTTACGGACGATGTATTGTATAATGTCCCTTCATCAATGCTTCTATGGATGATTTGCGGACTGGTTTATGTTTTAAAGGAAAAGTTATAACGAGCTTTAAGATGTCCCCTTCCTCTTTAGGTGGGGGAAAACAAAATACAATAGCTGGCGAGCATATCTCCCACCTCGTTGCGACGCGAAGCTAGTCCTGAAAGGAAAACGCTAAGTGGAAGATTTTTCTTCTAAAGAAGAAAAATTTGAATAATGGCGTTATAACGAGAAAGTGAAGACTGAATTATTTTAGTGTGTTGTGTATAGGAGTGTTTTATGGGCTTAATAGGTTTAAGTTCTGCTGAAATTGAAGAACGTCGGGCCAGATATGGCAGCAATTCTCTGACTCAGCTTGAACGGGATTCTCTATGGAAAAAAGTATTACAGGGGTTTAAGGACCCAATGATAATGATTCTATTAGTCGCTCTGATTATTCAGGGCGTACTTTATTTTATGGGGCAGGCCGAATGGTTTGAACCGGTGGGAATTTTGGTGGCTATTCTTATTGCCAACGGTGTGGCATCTATCAGCGAATATCGCCAGGAGGGTAAGGCTGTAGCCTTGCGGAATGATGAAGCTGCCAAGGATATGACCAAAGTACTTCGGGATGGACACTTTTTGGAAATTCCCGTTGGCGATGTGGTGAATGGCGATGTGATTTTTTTACAGGCCGGTGACCGACTGCCAACGGATGGATTGTTGATTGAAGGGGCTGTGCATATTGATCAGTCTGTGTTAAACGGTGAAACTGAAGAAATATATAAGACTCCGCTGGAGGATGGGGAAAGTAGTACATATGAAATTGATGATTTGTTAAATCCCCACTACGCTTATCGGGGAACCGTGGTATGCAGCGGAGAAGGATACCTTGAAACAAATGTGGTAGGTGATAAAACTCTGTTTGGACAACTGGCTCTGGAGGCTCAGTCAGTTGCCCGCCGCACGCCGTTGCAGGTAAAGCTGGATAAATTGGCCAGACATATCTCCACCTTTGGTTATGTGGGAGCCATTGCCATAGTCGTGGGCATACTTATAAAGACAGTAGTAACCGGTGAATTACCTGCCTCCATGTGGGAATGGGTGCGCCTGATTATTGATGCGGTAACGGTTGCGGTAACTGTTATTGTATGTGCTGTTCCAGAGGGCTTGCCGATGCTTACCTCCATGCTGTTGTCCGTTCAGAGCCTAAAAATGGAGAAGGACAATGTTTTGGTCAAAAAAATAAATGGTATTGAAACCTCTGGCAGTCTGAGCATTTTGTTCAGCGATAAAACGGGTACTATTACCGAGGGAAAGCTATCTGTGGTGGATATAGCACTGGGAGATTTAGTACATTTAAAGCATATTGGTAATCTTGAGCTGAAGAGCAACGAGGGAAGGGAGGCGTCAGGGGAATATCTCGATAAGTTTATAAAAGCCGCTGGTCTTAACAATAGTGCCCACGCAGGAACAGATTCTGTAATCGGCGGTAACAGCACTGATCGTTCTATCATTAAGGCGCTGATGGATGCCGGACTGACAGATTCCATTAACCGGGATGAGGCACTTGGCTTTAAATATTTTAATTCCCGGGATAAGTATTCTGCAGTGGCAGTAAAAGAAGATGATAAATGTATTTGTTATCTTAAAGGCGCCCCGGAGGTAATGCTGGAAAAATGCCATCAGTATCTGGGTGCAGACGGTTCCCTGCATACGTTAAACACTGTCACTGAAATCAAAAAATATATTGATAATCAGGCCAGCCGTTCAATGCGATTGCTGGCGGTGGCTTATGGTGTGGGCCATGTCAATGAAAATGGAGAGGCTGAGA